>NZ_SFBY01000099.1:0-4109 GCF_007095505.1 Microcystis sp. M_QC_C_20170808_M3Col | reverse complement strand
CTTGTAGTACATCGCTTGGTACAAAAAACAAGGGCAACAAAGCCTGAAACGACCGGCTACTGACTCCTGACTCCTGACTCCTACCCCCAGGAAAAACTTTTTCAGCAGACCCTAATTAAAGCGAACCCGGGTACTATTTCTCTAGGTCAAGGGGTTGTTTCCTCTGATCCACCCTGGGAGGCGATCGAGTATATTTCTTTAGACTGGGGGTTTGGCTGGCTGATTTCCACAATGAGAATTGCTGAACTCTTGAGGGACAATTGACGGCAAAGCGTTTTTGCGCTAGACTACGGGACAAAGAATGCTTTGGCCTTATATAAATGCGAACAATCTATTTTTACGCCCCTGACGAAATCAGACAAAAAAATATCAGGGAAGACCAGACTCTATGGACAGGCGATCCTACCAATTTCGCAGCTTGGATAGCCCAAACCTACTTTCATCTTAAACAAGCTGGCTTTCCTTGTGAAATAGCCAGAGAAATCCCGGAGCAAGGAATTTTAATCGCTGACCGAGATACCCTAGATAATGACTATCCTTTCCTGGATAAGGTCATGTTAATTTGTGTCCAAAGCGACAAAGAATATCACCCTTCGGCTCACCTACACATTGTTTATAATCCGTATACTTGGGAGAAGACTAAAGACTCTATTTGGAACCCCCATCTAATTAGTCATTGGCCGATGCCAGGGTTAATTCCCAGAGATAGGGAACGGAACACCCTAGTCGAGAATATTTCTTACATCGGCAACAGGGGTGAGTTAGCACCGGAATTAAGGTCGGAAGCATGGGCAAAGTCTTTGGCTACTCTCAATTGCCATTGGATGCCGATTTGGGATAAACTTCAATGGAACAATTATACTAATCTAGATGTGATTGTAGCCGCCCGTAGTTTTGACTCTCGAAATTATCCTAATAAAGGTTCTATTAAGCTAATTAATGCTTGGCACGCCGGTGTTCCTGCCCTTTTGACTCCAGAATTAGGCTTTTTAGCAGAAAGAAAGACGGAGTTAGATTTTATTATTATTCACTCTCTAGAGGAAGCAATTGAAGCAGTTCGTCGTCTGAAAAGTTCTCCAGAACTTTATCAAAAAATGGTTGAAAACGGTTATAAGAGGGCGAAAGAACACACAATTGAAACCACTTTAAATCAATGGATATATTTTTTCAAAGATGTGGCTTTTCCCACCTACGAAAAATGGTCTGCTTTAAGTCAAATTTTAAAAAGATGGTTGTTCAGTCAGCGATATTTAGCTTTCAAATATGACAGACAGAAACGGAAAATAAACGACCTTGTCAAGTCAAAGGCATAATTCAATTCTCGATCAATTATTTCTCCTTCGTGTAAAAAATAGTTGACAGCCTTTCTCATAAAGATGAAGTGTAATCTAATTTGGTATTGACGACCGACTCCCTAAAACCAGAGACTGTGTACCTCACCGTTAATATAACTGCTATAAGATAACCGATGATTCTATCTTTTGGGCTATTCTTAGTTTAGCCGAACGAGAACGGGGATTTTTAGCTTGTTCTTCTCGGCTGGGAATAATCGGCTTTTTCGTGATAATTTTCAACGAATTATCTTCGCGAAAGCCATACTTGATCAGACGATCTTCTAGACTATGAAAACTGATCATAGCGATAATTCCCCCGGATTTTAGCCAGTGGGGGGCTTGATTTAACAATTGTTGGAGAGAATCTAATTCTTGATTAACAGCGATGCGTAGGGATTGAAAAACCCGCGTTGCCGGATGAATACGTCCATAACGGTAACTAGCGGGGACAGAACTAGCGATGACAGCCGCTAATTCCGTGGTGGTAGTAAAGGGACGTTTTTGGACGATCGAGCGAGCAATCGGACGAGATAAACGTTCTTCTCCGTATTGATAAAAAAGATCCGCTAATTCTTTTTCCTGCCAATGGTTAATAATATCAGCTGCCGTCAGGGATTGACAGCGATCCATCCGCATATCTAAGGCTGCCGTGTGGCGAAAACTAAAGCCGCGCTCGCTCTGATCGAATTGGGGAGAACTGACTCCTAAATCGGCGATAATGCCATCAAAACTGCTATTTTGTCCATTATAATCGGCGAAGTTGCCCCACCAGAGGGTTAAACGGCTATCTAGATAGGGGGCGAGACTAATTTTAGCGGCTTCTAGGGCGCTTTGATCGCGATCGATGGCGGTTACTATTGTTTCGGGATAGGCATCTAAAATCAAGCGGCTGTGTCCACCACCGCCTAGGGTAAGATCGAGATAATGCCCCCCGGGTTGAATATTTAAGCCGGCGATTAATTCTTGACTCAAAACGGAAATATGGGGAAAATCTTGATTCATCTGTGCTGATAACTTCCTAAAAATGGCGATTTAACCTAAAAATAACTGATAGGCCCGGTTTTGACTTTCATCCCAATAGCGATAGCCGAGAGTATCGAGAAAAGCTTGCCATTGATTCATTTCGTCGGGGGGGACTTGTATGCCGACGACGATGCGCCCGTAATCGGCTCCGTTATTACGATAATGGAAAACGCTGATATTCCAGTGGGGACTCATGGAGGCGACAAATTTCATTAAAGCCCCCGGTCGTTCGGGAAACTCGAAGCGATAAAATAATTCATGATCGGCTAAATGCGATCGCCCTCCCACCATGTGGCGCAGATGCAATTTAGTCAATTCATCATCGCTGATATCGAGGGTTTTAAAGCCGCAAGCTTCAAAACTCTCGGCTAATTTCTTGGCATCGGTGCGATTTTCGATCTGGGCGCCGACAAAAATATGTGCTTCTTTTTCATCGGCAATGCGATAACTAAATTCGGTTAAATTGCGTTTGCCGACACATTCGCAAAAACGCCGTAAACTGCCGGGTTGTTCGGGAATAGTCACAGCATACAACGCCTCGCGCCGTTCCCCTAATTCTGCCCTTTCCGCCACAAACCGCAGACGATCAAAGTTCATATTCGCCCCACAAGCCACAGCAACGAGGGTTTTATCCTCAATTCCTTCTCTTTCTACATAAGCTTTCGCTCCTGCTACCGCTAACGCCCCCGCAGGTTCTAAAATCGAGCGTGTATCTTGAAAAACATCCTTAATCGCCGCACAGATATCATCCGTATCCACCAGGATAATCTCGTCCACATACTGCTGACAGAGACGAAAAGTCTCCTCTCCCACCTCGCGCACCGCCACCCCGTCGGCAAATAATCCCACTTGGGACAAACGCAGCCGATAACCGGCTTTTAGGGATTGATTCATCGCGTCTGAGTCCACAGGTTCCACCCCGATAATTTTAATTTCTGGGCGTAAACGCTTGACATAGGCTGCAATACCTGATATTAGCCCACCGCCACCAATAGCGACGAAAATCGCCTCGATCGGTTGCTGATATTGTCGTAAAATTTCCATACCGATCGTACCCTGGCCGGCGATTACCTCTGGATCATCGAAGGGATGGATAAAAGTTAAGCCTTTTTCCTGTTCTAACTGCCGCGCGTAGGTGTAGGCATCATCGTAGGTGTCACCGTGCAGGACGACAATCCCGCCCCGGGCTTTTACTGCGTCGATTTTGACTTGCGGAGTGGTGACAGGCATAACGATAATCGCTTGGGTTCCCAATTGCCGCGCCCCCAAAGCGACTCCCTGGGCATGATTTCCCGCCGAAGCAGCAATTACACCTTTTTGTAACAAATCCCTTGACAAATGCGCCATTTTGTTGTACGCGCCGCGCAGTTTAAAAGAGAAAACCGACTGCATATCCTCGCGCTTGAGTAAAAGCTGATTGTGCAAGCGTTGGGAGAGATTGGGGGCAAGTTCCAAGGGGGTTTCTTGGGCGACATCGTAAACGCGTGCGGTGAGGATTTGAACCAGGTAATCGCAGTACATTATTCTTTTTTGGCGGTGAGGATTCGCAAGTCAGGCTAGGATCCAGAATAGATCATCGTCGGTCGGGTTAGCAATAAAAGAGCCGTCTGCTTTTTAGCCATCAGCAATTATTGTAGCGACTGTCTTGATTGTCAAGGGGTAACTCAAAAAACAATCAAGGAGTTGCTGTCGAACCTAAAATCTCAAGCCAGAAAAAAGCGCAGCAAAAACTAAGTCGCTCAGGTTAAACCA
>NZ_SFBY01000098.1:0-6442 GCF_007095505.1 Microcystis sp. M_QC_C_20170808_M3Col | reverse complement strand
TGTAATTGATTCCCCACAATCGAGAATGCAGTATTATCTGTATCTCCTGTTCCTGCTATCAAACTATAGGTAAAGCTATTACCAGTATCGGGGTCTGTGCTAGAAAATGTCCCTATCACTGTATTGGGGGCAACATTTTCATTTACTGTGGTCGCACTTAATGTTAAATCCGTCGGAGCAAGATTACCAGGAGTTTCATCGGTGCCAATAGTGACAATAACTGAAGCTTGATCATCCTCATTGGGATTATTGTTGTTCGGAGTAGAATCAGGGTCACCTTCATCGACAGCAATGACTTGAGCCGTATTAGTGAGCAATTGTCCTGAATTAACTGTCGCAGTAATTCCGAGCTTGACGCTCTGATTGGGTGGCATATTCCCGACAGTCCAGATTCCTGTATTGCTATCGTAGCTTCCTAGATCGGCTACAGCAGAAACGTAACTCAATGCTCCTGGTAAAATATCTTTTACTTTGATGACAGTAGCTGTACCAGGACCTTTATTTGTCAGAGTTAGAGTAAAGGTCACTTGGTCTCCAATGCGAGGATTAGAATTATTAACAGTTTGAGTCAACTCTAGATCTGCATCAGGAGAAGTTATTGAATTGACAGTTTTTGTACTGACAAGAGAATTGTTAGATAGATTGTAGTCAAATTCATCTCCAGTGACGTTAGCTGTACTCAAAAGTTCGCCAGAAATAAAGGTACTTAATGTCAGATTTACAGTGACACTCTTACCACTATTGAGTGTTCCTAAATTAGCTGTAACAACACCATTGCTAACACTAACTGAATTATTGCTGGTAACGTTTACCCCAGATGGCAAATTTTCCCTAAGAATCACATTGTTTGCCGTACTAGGACCATTGTTAGTTACGGTTAGAGTGTAAGTGTACTGCTGTCCTAGATCGACTGCTCCTGTAGCGTCAGTTCTCTTTACTGAAAGGTCAGAACCAACGGGATTAGTCGGCGTGAGAGATAGGTTGTAGTTGGTGTCACCTTCATACTGATGTACCCGAACAAAGTAAGTCCCTGCTGCTAAGGCACTAATATCGATAACTTCAGCATCAGTCCCTGATAAATCAGAGGTACTGATAATTTCATCGGAGTCAATCACTCCATCATTGTTAGTGTCCTGAGCAAGTTCTAGGTCAGCATCTGCCGATAGCCCATCTAGCTGTATCCTTAAACCACTGACATTCGCAAGAGAAAAACGGTAATAATCTTCGGGATCGACATTGCCGACAAAATCACTGAAATTGGATGCGCTACTGAGAGAGCCGATATCAAAAGCTGTGCTTGGGGTACTTCCTGCTTGATCGGGTGGGATGACGGCTGGCGTTGCTGATAGGTTGAGGTTGTAGTTTGTATTGCCACTACTGCGAGAAAGCCAGACATAGTAAGTTCCGGTAGCTAATCCATTGATGTCAATCGCTTCTGGGTCATTTCCTTCAGCATCAGATATGGCAATAGTTTCATCAAAATCAATAACTCCATCATTATTAGTATCTTGTCCTAGAGTTGCAATTAGATCGCCTTGATCTAATCCATTAACTTCTAGACTCAAATCGCTCAGTGCAGCCAAGCTAAAGCGATAGTAGTCATCTGGATCGACTTCACCGATAAAGTCAGTTCGGGTTAAATTGGCACTAAGTGTTCCTAAATTCTGAGCATTACTAAGAGTATTACCCGCATTATCAGGGGGAACTGGTAGCGGAGGAACCGTCAGGGAAAGGTTATAGTTTGTATCTCCACTTTTTTGAAAGATGCGGATATAGTAGATGCCTTCATTGATATCCGTAATATTGATGGTTTCGTCATTATTTACGGGTTGGCTAGAATTAGCAATTACTTCATCATCTTGGCGAATTCCATCTTCATTAAAATCCTCAATTAATTCTGTATCGACATCGGCACTAAGTCCATTCAGAACTAAACTAAAATCACGAAGTGTATTAAAGTAAAGTCCCTCAATCTGATTCTCATTTACTGGATTACCTAATGTGAAGCGATAGTAAATCTCAGGATTCGTATTACTGATATTTCCATTAAGAGTTAGATTATCTTCAATTTTACCTAGATCAATAGCATTACTAATGCTATCATTTAAAAGAGTTAGATTACTAAGAGAAACAAGGGGGTTTGGCGTGCTAATTACTGAGCTAATATCTGTCGAGGTGGGAAAAAAATTGATATTTTTTTGACTAAAATTATTGGGAGTTAAAGCAGCACTAGGTGCTTTTATGTCAAGATGAATATGCCCATTATGATTGGGCGTGAACTTGACTCGATTTGTATCTAAGTCCCAAGTACGAGGATCGTTAAAAAGTACTTTGGTTACAGTCGATCCACCCACATTGGCATTTAAAAAAGATGAAATTAGAGTTCTTACTGTCTGAAGATCATAGCCTTTTTTAGGAGTCCCATTGTAATTTTGAAAAGTAGCATTTGGATTATCAACAATCAGCCATTCATTCTGATCTGCTTGATTGTTATTATTAGCATCTACAAATAACTGTCCGATAATTGTTTTATTATGAAGAGTCGAACCTTTGAGTGCTTTTGCTAAATTAGCCTGTGTGGGAGAAGCTGCTTCATATTTATCATTAGCATTTTTGATAATTACTTGTCCATTTGGAGCTTCTACATACCAAGTATTAGTGCTAAATTTATTCTCCTTAAAAAACATATTACCAGGAATATAATTATTGCCATCACCTCGCCCAGCTACATCAATATCTAAATCCATTCCTGCTTCATGTCCGCTGTGAGCAGTAGTATCTCCACCTTTTTTGAGGCTGGCACCATTTAGATTGAAATTGTAGTTATTGAATGAGATAACAACAGATTGAAGAATATTAAATGCCCAATCAGCAGCCCATACTTCTAAAGGTGTGCCTTGAACAATTCCAACTCCTGTGATGGAGTTATTCTTTGTGTGATAATTTTTGCTTATGGAATCGTGAAATGCTTATCGAGCAAGACTTTTAGGGCTATTTTGCGGATATTCCATCAGTATAGACCTCGTTTTCACACAGAAACCAGAAGAGCCCGTGGAGCATTCTGGGCATTGATCAAACCTTTAGCATCTTTGCTGAAGGTTGTATCAGTTAAAAGTTTTCGTGAACTGCCAACAACTGAATTAAATAATTGTATCGCCCATGTAGTATTTCCCCCTGTTACTCCATCAACAACTAAAGGACTACCACCGCTTCCTGGAAATCCCAAATAAGCTAATCGTTGCTCTTGACGATAAATATCTAACTTCTTAGTTCCAACTGTTACTCGATTATCCCCAGTACTAGAAAAATCATCCGTGACATTAAATTTGATAGGGAACTCAATGTTTCCATTGGTAATAGTTAAGGTACTTTCACCCAAGCCAGCATCACTTCTTGGTTGATTTAATTGACGGGGCGTTCCATTAACGGTAGGAACAAAATAAAACTTGCCTTTTTGAAGCTCAGTTTGCCAATTATCAATTTCTGCAACTTTGCCTCTATTATTACTGTTGCTTTTTAGTCCAAACCCATTGGGATTTAACCTCGCAGCTTGGAGTGAAATTCCTCGGTTTGTAAATTCTTTCAACAAGTCAACTTCAACGACATCCCCCAACAAGCCATTAATATTAATTTCAAGGGGAAGGGTTTCTACATCAAAATCCCAAGCAGTTCCCTCAGTTGGAGCAGTAACTTTTACTGTTAATTCATTGGAATTCTTCGTGGCAACTATTCTTTCTCCACTACCCCCTCCACTTTGAAGTCCGACATTACCCGCAATTCGTATACCTTCATAAGTAATTTGAAATTCATCAGGAACTGAATAGTTTTCCCAAGAAAATTTAACCAAGGTAAGCTGAGGTTCCAGTGGCAGTGTATAAACAAATGGAGTTGTTTGTTGACCTCCACTTTCTTGAATGCGTGCCTGCTCAATCTGAACAGCCTGACCATTTACCAATATCGTGGTGAAATCATTCTCTTGCTTTAAAGCTTGCAGTTCCGATTCAGGTAAAGGTATCCCTTGCACCAGTGCAGCAAAAATCTGCCCTTCATCACCCGGAGAATCCGCCGCATTCACCTGAGCATCCACATAATGCCCAATTTCCTCAATTAATATCGCTTCCAACTTATTTATATCACCACTCACCAACCCTTGAGAAAGATAAATCTTCCCCGTCTGCGCCGAAAACGCACCTAATGCGCCTTGTAACACCTCGTCGCCTACCACTTCAATTTCGGGCAAATCAGCAATTAAAGCCTTAAACACCTGACTTGAAACATCTACCCCAAAAACCAAACGCACCTTTTCACTGAACAGAGAATCGTCAGCAAACTCATTGAGTAGGTTAACGACATCAGTAATAGCCTGATTGAGAGTGGGAATAAGCAGAGGATTAGTAGCCATAGCAGTAACCAAAGGTGGATGACAGGGTTAATGTATTCGTGTGAGTTTTGCGTTATTTATTGGAGACCATCTTAACTTAGGAAAAGCGAATTTTGACATCAAAGCCGGGAAATTACCGTAATTTCTTAACAAAGTTCCTAACCTATTAAGATAAATTAACTTAATTGTCGTTGCCATCCTAAAAGCGTTTCCTTGACTTGACAACCAGAAAAAATAGGATTTAAACGGCAGTTATATTACAATTTCTTAACATTAACAACGGAAAAAGTCGGAAAAATCAGAATCAAGCTATGATATAATATCTCAAAGCCTTACCCTGTATAGATAAATGAATGTAAACGAAGCGTTACAATTTGCTGATAGTGTAGTCTTTGAACAAACAGGAAAACATCTGGATGATTTGCAACGCGCTGTAGTTGAGGGAACTTGGCAAAGACAGACTTATGACGATATGGCCAAAAAGTACCAAGTTACGAAAAATCATCTGAGTGATGTGGGGTCTCAATTATGGCAACTTTTGTCTGAAGCTTTAGGTGAGGATATAAAAAAATCTAATTTTTGTTCAACTTTAACAAGATTAAGTGTGCTATCTTCACCAATTATAATACAAAGTAACAACCAACAGAACAATAATCATACTTTTAATTTTGAACTGAAAGAATTAAGCAGAATTGATGAAATTTTTCAGAAAAATAATCAAAACAGCAAATCCCTTAATCACGATTTGACTCTGGCTCCTCAAATAATAAGCTTTTACGAGAGAGAGACTGAACTTAAGACACTTTCTCACTGGCTACTAAACCAAAATATCCGATTAATCTCAGTCTTGGGATTGAGTGGAATTGGCAAAACAGCTTTAGTAAAAAGATTTGTCGATCTCAATTTAGATAAATTTGAATTTATCATTTGGAGAAGTCTAAAATTCCCTAAATCCTTAGAGTTGCTGGTTGACGATATATTGACTACTTGTAATCAATCTACCCATGAGATCATAGCCGATAAATTAAAACAACTATTTGCCATTCTGACAGAGAAAAAATCTCTAATCATCTTAGATGATGTGCAAAATCTCTTTATACCTGGTGTATTCGCTGGTCAATATCAAACTGAATATCAGGATTATCAAAGCTTGTTTAAAATGATTACAGATATTGAACATCAGAGCAATTTAATCTTAATCAGTCAAGAACAATGTGCTGAGATGCACTGTTTAGATGAAGAATTGTATTCAATAAAATACTTAGAGTTATTAGGTATTGATGATTCTAAAATTTTAGAAAATATAGGATTAAATGATCGAGATAGTTGGCTAAAGCTGATTGAACTATATGAAGGAAACTTAGCTTACTTAAAAGATATTGCTAGTTTAATTAAAGATGTTTTTGCTGGCCAAGTAGCTGAGTTTCTAGCAGAGAATAACCTAATTATTACTACAGCAATGGAATCTCGATTAAAACATTTATTTACTAGACTATCTCCCGTAGAACAGCAAATTGTCTTACGATTAAGCAATTTTGAAAATCCTGTGTCTAGGCAAAAATTAAAAGAAACCTTAGAACTATCATCAATGGAATATATTAATGGCTTGCAGTCTTTGCGGGAACGTTATTTGATAGCAACAACTAAGACAGAAAGTATATATTTTAGTTTGTCACCAATTTTTAGGAAATATATAAGTAAATTTGAAGGAATTTCGTCTAGAAATAGCTGTAGTGAAAAACTTTTCTCTAGCACCGAACAGCGACGGATAGGCGAAACGCCCACCGCTACCCGTCATAATATTCTTTAAAGAAACCGCTTATGTTATTTAGCCATTCTTGGGGTGGTCAGGATGATTATCGGAATTGGTGGCGACCTATTTTTCGATGGTTTTTTTTAATTCTCGTCGCTAACGTTCCGCGAGTTATGGCCGAACCTTTAGATAAATCGACTAAATCCTTATCTGGCGAGAGATTTAATTGATTAGTTCGCTCTAGATCGAAAACAGTTGACAAAAATCGCAGCAATGTCTCTCTCTATAAGGGTTTCATCCCTTATAAC
>NZ_SFBY01000097.1:0-2715 GCF_007095505.1 Microcystis sp. M_QC_C_20170808_M3Col | reverse complement strand
CTGAAAATTAGGTAATTGACCACCTGAAAATGGGTAAAACCCCACACCCCACACCCCAACCCCCAACCCCCAACCCCCAACCCCCAACCCCCACCGAAAAACTTTTTCAGCAGACCCTAATTATGCCCTAAAGTTACCGCCACCGCCCACCCAATTATCCCCATGCCTAGCGTTACCCTCAGCCTCCATCACTTTAATCAATCCGTCACTACCTGTGAATTAATTGTTGACACGGCAAGTCTTTTAGATTTAATTAATACGGGCAATCCAGAAGCGATCGTGGTGGTGGATGAGCGGTATTGTCCCCTAGGACTGATTGAGAGTCAAACCCTGATTGCCTACCTCCTCTATCAACAACAGCACCCCGAAACCAGAAACCCCTCCTCCAACTGCCTAGATCTGAGCGGTTGGCTGCGCCCGATTATCCCTCTTAACTCGCGCATGGCCGTGAGTGAGTTTCTGGCAACCCTGACGGCAGAAGGAAGCTCCTTAGCCCCTATTTTAGTGGATGCTCAGGGCAAACTGTTAGGACGTTTGGACACGGGAAAACTTCTCCAATTTTGTCTCGGGCGCTCGATTCTCGATGATCCTCCCCCGCAGCCCCGCATCAGCGATCGCAATTTGCCCCCCCGCAGCGATCGTCCTCTGGAATTTCTGGAACAATTACCGCTGCCGCTGCTGCTCTACAGTCCAGAAGCGGGAATTTTATACCAAAATCAGGCTTGGTGTGAACAAATCGGGGGGGCTTTCCCCGCTAATATCGATAAATCTCCCTTTGCTTTGGTTAATGACCCCTTAACCCTCCAATCCCCCACCCCCCCCCTGTTTCCCCAGCGTCTAGAAACGGTGACATCGGGTTTAGCCAAGACTTGGCGACTGTTGTCCGTGCCGTTAAATTTGGCGGATAATTATCCCTTGATCGAGAAAGCTTCGGGACTGTGGTTACTGTTAGCCACCGATATCACGGAACAACAGCACTATTGTCAGGAATTAGCGGTTAAAAATGCCGATTTAGTCCATTTAAATCGTCTTAAGGATGAATTTCTCGCCTGTGTCAGCCATGAGTTTAAATCGCCCCTCACCGCCGTGATCGGTCTCTCCAATCTGCTGCGGGAACAAAAAATCGGTGAACTTAACCCCCGACAGTCGAAATATGCCGATTTAATCTATCGCAGCGGTCGCCAGTTGATGGCTTTGGTCAATGATCTCCTCGATTTAACCCGCTTAGAGACAGGACAACTAAAATTAACTTTAGCTAGAGTCAAAATCGATCGCCTCTGTCAACGGGTGTACGATATCATCGTCGATAAGTATCCCCAACGTCTCGATCTCCCCGGCAGCTATCGTCTTGACATCGAATCAGGGTTAGATTATGCCCTGGCCGATGAAGCCCGTTTACAACAGATGTTAGTGAATTTGTTAGATAATGCGGTTAAATTCACCATTGATGGCGGTAATTTGGGCATTAAAGTCAATCGTTGGGAAAATTGGCTGGCTTTTACCGTCTGGGATACGGGGATCGGTATTCCAGAAGAATCCCAGCATCTGATTTTTCAGAAATTCCAACAGCTAGAAAGTCCTTTCACCCGTCAATTTGAGGGTGCAGGTTTAGGTTTAGTCCTCAGCCAAAAATTAGCGCGCTGTCACGGTGGAGATCTATCCTTTGTCTCCAAGGACCGGGAAGGCAGTCAATTCACTTTACTGCTGCCGGTTTATCCCCAAGGAACAGAAGAGGAACAATCGACCCCCCAGCGTCTGGTGTTGGTGGTGGAAGCTAATCCCCAAGTGATCGAACAGTTTGTCGAGCGCTTGAGTGAATTGGGATTAAAAGCCATTATCGCCCGTAGCGGCACTGAGGCGATCGAAAAAGCCCGTCAGTTAAAACCCCGTTGTGTTTTTCTCAATCCCAATCTACCCCTCTTGTCCGGTTGGGATGTGTTAACGCTGCTGAAATCCCATCCCCAAACCAAAGATATGAAAGTTATTGTCACCGCTGCCGATTCTGAGCGCAACCGCAGTCAACAGCAAGGGGCCGATAGTTTTCTTGTTCCGCCGATCACATCGGCTGCGCTGCAAGCTTGCCTGAATCTGACCGTTTCCCCTGTTCCTAGCCGAAAACGGCGCACTGCTCCGACTCTGCTGCGTTTACACGGCCATTATGCCCCTAATTTCTCCGATTTATCTTCCTTTAGCTGGATTTGGAATAATCAATTAGTTCGGGAGAATTATCGTTTTATTGAGGCCGATAGTTGCGAACAGGCGGAACTTTTAGCTGGTGTCTGGGAGGTGGACGCTATCTTAATCGATAGTTCGATCGCAGAAGATTTATACTATTATCTGCAAACCTTGAGCGAGTCGGAAACCCTAGCTAATTTACCCCTAGTCACCCTTGATGTGGCTGTCACCGAGGTGGCCAATCAAATCCCCGGTTTAGCCGTTTTTCCCTGTTTGGCCCCCCCGACGGAAAACCGGATCGAACAGCTATTAAAGGTAATCGAGACTGCTGATCTGGCTTTTTCTCGCCACAAAGAGGGGTAAGGGTAGGGTTGATTCATTTAAATTAAGTACAGCGGATTTTGAGTCAATAAATTTGACCGAAGATTCTCAAGTTTATCTTTCTCTAACCAAAACGGTTAGTCACAATAACTAATCTTTAATCTTCTGCCAATATTTATTATGAATAAATTGATAAAGCTTGTTCCCAAGCCACTAAAA
>NZ_SFBY01000096.1:0-5445 GCF_007095505.1 Microcystis sp. M_QC_C_20170808_M3Col | reverse complement strand
CAGAAACCGTTAAAGTATCCCCATCAATATCTGTAGGTGGATTAATATTTAAGGGGATAGGTTGACTATCTTCTGGTAAAGTAATAGTCTTATCTGCATCGGTGACAGGAGGGTTATTAACAGGTGGATTCAGCGAATTATCATTATCCAGAATCGTGCCAATTCCCTCACCTTGAATCAGGATAGCATTGGTCACTCCTGTTAAATTCACCGTGAAGGTTTCCGTAGGCTCGCTAATTGTATCGCCCTTCACAGCAACTGCGATCTTTTTCTCCACTTCTCCCGGTGCAAACGTCAAAATTCCCGTTGAGGATTCATAATCTTTCCCCGCTTGAGCGGTTCCATCCGTCGTCGTAAATTGAGACGTTACTGTTGTGTTTGTAGGGGCTGATAAACGAACTGTAAAATTAGCAGATTGAGTTCCTGTATTCCCCTCGGTCACTGTGGTATTTTCAATACTCAAAGACGGTAACTGAATCGGTTCTCCAATTGGTTCCCCAAAACTGAACCGAAACACTAAATCATTAAAATCGCGATCGCCGCCGCCCCAAAAATCTTCCCAAGTCCAAGTCTGACTATCCTGTTGAGCATGGACATGATTCAAACCATCCTCATTCGCCGCCGCATAGGAAAAGAAAACCGGCGGGGCATTTTCCCCCTTGGCGATCGCCTGATCTGTCGTCCCGTTAGCAACTAGATACCATCCCAGATATTTCCCAGAAGGGACGTTAAACGTTTTACTATCAAACGCTTTCCCAGAGGCAAAAATTACCTTGTGGCGATCGCCTGACAAGGCCGCAGCTAAATAACCCTGATCCCCTGGTTTAATCCCATTAATTTCGCCATCTGGGGTATCAACCAAATAATAACCCATCTCGCTTTGAAAATCAGCGTCCTGACTGACAGCCTCCACTGTTAGGGGAACCTGTTGCCCTTTGTCTCCGGCTAAGACAATTCCTGCTTGAGCAATATTAAAAACAACATCGTTAAAATCTTGATCTCCCCCACCCGTCAAATCTTCCCAGTTAAGCCGCCAGATCCCGCGGCCAAGATGACTACTTTGGGAATGATCAAAATTATCAGGATTAGCTCCTTTCAGGGAGAAAAAAGCTAACCCAGATTGACCCTGATTTTGTCGATTATTTTCTAACCAATTAGCGCTGGTATTATTCTGAATCACATAAAACCCTAGACGACTACCCCCCGCAACGGTGAATTCCCGCCAATTTCCCGCTTGATTACCCGAATTAAAGAGAGTTTGTCGGCTGGGACTGCTTAAAGCGGCTTCGGCGAATCCTTCTTCACCGGGGGCGATACCTTCTACCCCACCTAAAGCATCCACCAGAAAGAATCCCACTTCATTATTAAAAGCTGCTTCTCGCAATGTCCACTGGACAACCATATTCACCCTTTCTGAGGGATTACCCGGAACGACTAAAACCTCGCCTAAATCATCTAACTGACTGATTTGAGGGGTTCCTAGCCAAGAAGTATCTTGATCTGAAAAGGAGAAATTAGCAGCCTCTGGATTAACTAATAAAGGGGTTGATAGCAGAGAATCACTTTGATTAGCTAAGTTATCGCTCGCCGCCGCGCTCACGGGAGCAAGAAAATTGCTAGGAGAAGATAGGGTGAGAGGCGTGACTTGAGGAGCCACTTCTAGCGTTGTCGGAGCCAGCATAGATGGCGCTGTCGCCATCAAGGTCTGATCTACTCCCAAAAGACTTGAGCCATCTTCTAGAAGTATTGGGGGAAGTATTGGAAAATCCACTTATGCCTTCTGCTTGGATGTCTAGCTTGATTCATTAAATTAATCTTTGTTGGCATCTTAAGGGCGTTTCTTTTTACTGTCAATATATATAAATTATTTGCATATATATATATATATCATTAGTTTTGCTAATTATATTAAATCCGTTTTTAATAATATGATTAGAGTTCTTGCATAATTAATTTTCGAGAGTTCATATTAAATCTGGTTATTAAAAACTGATTATTTATTCCCCCTTTTGCATGAGTGCCTCTTGCCGTTCAGCTGTCCTGATATGTAGCCTATACTCAACGGATTTAGTTTTTTTGTCAGAGATTATCGCCACAAACAGAAACATAAATCGTAGGGTGCGAAGCGCGAAAGCGTAACGCACCAATTTAATAATCAAGTCGGTGCGTGGGGCGCGGATTATTAATTTGTTTTTTTGTCAGAGATTATCGCCGCAAACACGCACCCTACCAGATCTATACTCAACGGATTTAGAATAATAGGTTCCAATCTCAGTGATCTGTGCTACCATTCGGGGTAAATTCAAGCGATCTCCAGACACCTATGAGCAAGGTTCTCGTGTTGAATGCCTCCTACGAACCGCTAAATATTACCAGTTGGCGGCGCGCGATCGTTTTATTGTTGAAAGGAAAAGCTGAATCCCTAGAACATAACGGAAAAGTGGTTTGTCGTGACTTACCCTTGCCTTCTGTTATCCGTCTTAGGCAATACGTCCGTGTTCCCTACAAGGAAATTCCTTTAACCCGTCGTAATATTCTCGAACGAGATCATCACACCTGTCAATACTGTCTCTACCGAGGTGAACAATTAACCATCGATCATGTGATTCCCCGTTCTCGCGGAGGGGGTGATACCTGGGAGAATTTAGTGGCGGCTTGTGTGCGTTGTAATGTGCATAAGGGCAATCGTACACCAAAAGAGGCCAATATGTCCCTGCGCGCCCAACCCCGTCGTCCCTACAGCAGTCTCCACTTTGAGCTATTAAAGCACACCAGGGAGAATCACAATCAGGAATGGCGTAAATATGTCATCGGCATTTAGGGTGAGAAGGGCATGGTGAAACCAAGACCAAAATTGATTCCCATGCCATTATTATTAGTCTGGGTGCGAGGATTGGCAACTCCCGTGCCTAGATAAACCGCACAACCGCGACAGGGGGAATTGACTCGGTAGCGCACCGCCATGGGATCATTGGGATCGGTGATAGTTACTCCCTGATTGTTTAAATCTTTAATTAGATTGGTGACGGGTTTGAAAAAATCGGCGCTGGGGGGTTGACTTGGTTGCAGTTCTAGGGTTTGTTCTTGGGAAGCAAGAACAATTTCCGAAGCGATAACTAGCAGTAGAGAGGTAGTTAAGCCAAATAAACCCAGATTATTTTTGATTTTCATTTTTTTTATCACCGAGAGATTGTTAATTTCTTCTGGTGAGAATTCTAGCGTTTCCTCACCGGAAAGGAACCTAATCAGTAAAAAAATTTACTGATTTCTACCATACTTATAATAAGCGGCACAAGCACCTTCACTAGAAACCATACAAGTGCCGATGGGATGTTCGGGAGTACAAGCAGTACCAAATACTTTACATTCCCAGGGTTTTAAAACACCTTTAAGAATTTCGCCGCACTGACAAGCTTTGTGATCTTTAACGCGCTGATTGGGTAAAGTAAATTTCTTCTCCGCATCAAAATTACTGTACTCATCTCGCATTTTTAACCCTCCTTGAGCAATTTCTCCTAAACCTCGCCATTCAAACTGATCTCGCAGTTCAAAAACTTGGTCGATTGCCGATAAAGCGACTCTATTTCCTTGATTTTGTACCACTCGATCGTACTGATTTTCGATCTCACATCTCTGCTCATCTAATTGTTTTAATACCATCCAAATTGATTGCAGAATATCCAAAGGTTCAAACCCAGAAACTACCACAGGTTTATGATATTCTTGGGCAATAACTTGATAGGGTTCTGTGCCAATTACCATGCTAACATGACCGGGACCAACAAAACCGTCTAACTGTAAATCTGGGTTATCTAACAAAGCTTTCAGAGCGGGAATAATCACCACATGATTAGAAAATAAACTAAAATTAGTGATACCATCTCTTTGTGCTTCTAAAACAGTTAAAGCTGTGCTAGGAACGGTTGTTTCAAAACCTAATGCTAGAAATATTACTTCTTTATCGAGATTTTCTCTGGCAATTTTTAAGGCATCGCGAGGAGAATAAACCAGGCGAATATCATCACCTTTTGCTCGTGCTTGCAGCAGACTCAAATGGGAACCGGGGACACGCATAGTATCGCCAAAAGTTGTCAGAATTACGTTCGGTTGTTGTGCGAGAAAAATGGCATCATCTAAACGACCTCGCGGCATCACACAAACGGGACATCCGGGACCATGAATTAATTCGATAGTTTCGGGAAGTATTGCCTCGATACCGTATCTAAAAATTGAGTGGGTATGACCCCCACAAACCTCCATAATTTTAGTAACTTTTTCCCGCTTTTCAGAGATTCTTATCGATAATTGTTCAATTTGTTGAATTAATCCTGCCGCTTTAACCGGATCACGAAATTCATCAACGTATTTCATAACAAGCTTTCTCTCTATAAGTGGTTGGACAAAAGTAAAGTTAATTGTGGAGCCGGTCGTCGGTCGTCAGTAATAATTGCCGTAATTTACATTTCTTAAGATAGACAACAGAATTAATTTGTGGCTAACTAATTAAGAACATTAATTATGATTAAATTCTGCCTCTAATTCCAATAATTGTGTTAATAAATTTAAGGTTTCTTGCGCCTCATTTTCATCAATTCGATTCATGGCAAAACCCACATGAACTAATACCCAATCCCCTAGACAAGTATTAGCAGGATGGTCTTCATCAACAATGCAAGCGATATTTACTTCTCTTTTTACACCCCCGACATCGACGAGAGCGATATTATGGTTTTCATCAATAATTGCTGTAATTTGTCCCGGTATGCCTAAACACATAGTTTTTACCTTGAAAAATCTAGTTTTTGTTAATTATGGGCTGATTTTTTGGGTAGAGATTGCAGTAATATCAACTGAGAATCAGGTCATACTTCATCCCTCTAAGAAACGCTATACAGTCAAAGGTTATCCTTTTTACTTTTTCCTTTTTCCTTTCCCCTTTCCCCTTTTTACTCGGTCTTACCTGCCATTCTGGACTATTGCCCTCAAGAACAGCTTTTTTTCCCGTATCTTTTTTAAGATTTCCCCTGTCCCGGACCGTGGACACTATCCCAGTAAGGGTAAAACTTTTGTATTAGGGACTACATCACTTTACCAAATTGTCCGTCAAAAGCTGATACAAAAGTCTAGTCTCGTAAAACAGCCAGCGACACAGTCCATCCTTACCCAGTGCCTTAAAGCTGGGTAATTCTTTCCTTTTTTCGATTCTTTGACCATTTTCTTGGTCGTAATAGATATGAATCCGGGGATTAAGCCAACAATGCTTAAGCTTGCCAATAATCTCAGTTTTAGCGGGTTTATTAGGACAAATAGTAACCATTGCATGAGGGTATAGAACCTATTTGGTATCTCTCTTGTGACGCTTCACGGGTAAGAATTACAGGTATTTTGGCTAATTCGCTCTAATCCATACTGGGTAAGGATTTTGGGAAAGATACCAAATGGACT
>NZ_SFBY01000095.1:0-7528 GCF_007095505.1 Microcystis sp. M_QC_C_20170808_M3Col | reverse complement strand
TTGGCTCGGGCTACATCAAATGTTCCCAAAAAATATAGAAGAGCTAATGCAAATTAGCCGCTATCGGTTGAAGGATTACATCAAAGGGCAAAGAGCTATATCGCTTGCCCTATCTACCTCCTAGCTCGCTTGTCCCCCTCTCAGGAATTTTTCTCAAAATGATATCATATAAAAACAGATGATCATGAAAAATATCATGGAAGCATACAAACTGAGAGGAAAAGTAGAAATCATCGTCTAACAAACGACCCTTAATCATACCATAGCCAGTAAACCTTTTGAGAATACCAAATCATCAGACCTCTTGTAAAAATCAAAAATTGTTGTTAGGATTAGAAGTCAGTAGTCAGGATAATTAAGAATGAATAATAATCAATTAAATAGTCTATTTACGGATTTTATGCCATTTAATCCTTATTTTTGAGGTTTTTGAACCCTCAAAAATTAATTATGCAAGAGACTTATCTAAATTACTTGTTAATACTGCACACTTAAAACTCAAATCTGATAACTGATAACTGATAACTGATAACTGTCTTACTCAGCTTTTACCAAACCCTGAGAGCGAATACAGGCCTGTTCCCAGCGACAATCGGGATTAACTTCCACCGGTTTGAGTCGCGCCCAGATTTCGCCTTGAGCATCGGCATAAAAACTATCGATAATAGCGGCAATACGAGTACCAAAAGGTTCGGTAATGAGGACAGAATCGGTCAGATTAAATACTTCGCCATTGGCTCCCGTCGCTTTTTCGATGACAGGAATTTCTGCTTTGGGAATTGGTTTTCGGAATAGAGGAGCCGAATCGGAACGAGGACGGAAAGGAGATTTTATCTCGCTACTGACTGATTTTACCGTTTCCGCGGCCGGTTTTTCCTCGATGATTTCTGAAGGGGTTTCCGGGGGTTTGGGGGGTACTGCGGCTCTAGAACCCTTTTTAATAATTTGTAGAGGTTGTAGGGGAGGAGTGGCTTTAATTGGCTCTTCGGGGGGTTCAGGGGTGCTAGGGGTTTTCTTCGGGGGACGTGGCATGATACGACAAGGAAAATAAAAACTATAGAATTATTGAAGCACATCGAGCCGCTAACCCGCTCGACCGATGCTTGTATCAATTTTGCTGTGGCTAATTCTTCCCTGGCCCCAGGGCCAGACACCCGCACTACAGCTATCTGGGAATTAGTCGATTCCCCTCTCTCCCAACTTAATGAAAATTTTTCTCATTAAGTATTGACAAAAATTCCTAATAAGCTTATGGTTATTTATGTGTTCTCCTCTCAAGGATCGGCAGTGGAACCGCGCGGCAGTCTCTAACAATGCGGTTCCCATTTTTTTTTGGAACGATAAAAGGCTTTTAACGTCTCTAAACTTCTAGGTTTCCTCATCCTTTGGCTTTTATGAACGATAATTCCGACCTGTACCTCGATCATCTCACCCATGCGGATACTGTCATTACTGCTGAAATTGTCGAGCATGAGAGTCAATCAACAGATGAGACAGATTGGCCGGCTCTATCCTCTCATTTACGTCAACAAAATCAAGAATTACAAGCGGAGATCTGGCGACGGGAGCAAGCTCTCGCAGAACTGCGATCGCAGTTAGCCGAGCAACATCGTCGCTGGCAAAGTTGTGATACCCTAATCCAGCAGCAAAACGAGGAACTGCAATACGAAAAGCAACAATTACAGCGAGCTTTAGGAGAAATCGAACAGTATCGTCAAGCAGAACAACGGCAACCGATGATTATTGCCAATTTGACCGCAGAATTGACCCGCACGCGTCAACAATTAGCCCGTTTAGAGCGAGAATGTGCCTTAATTCAGGAAAGTTATCAGGAAAAAAGCCAAAAACTGTGCAACTATGACCAGCAATTGCAGGAATTACGCACCCGTCTCCAACGTCAGCAACGCTACACCCTCCAGTATAAAGCGGCCTTAGCCCAGTATTTCCAGCGCGGGAGCGATCGCAATTCTCCCCCGGATTTAGCCATTGTCGCCAAGGCAGCCGCGATCGAGCCTTGGTCTCAGACAGAAAACCAAGAAAGGGATGAAGTGGCTCCCATCGATGAGTTTTTAGCGGAATTAGAGACAATTGAGCCAGTGGAATCCTTAAATAAGAAAGAGAGGGATTGGCCCGCACCTATCATCTCCCCTTCCCCGAAATATTCCTCTTTTCGGGTTGATTTGCCCACTTTTATTAAATATCGCCAAGAAGAAAATAATTCCTGAACAACAGAAAGAGAGCCGGCGACTGTCCATGTTTCGTCTCGGCTCTCTATTCTGGTTCGCTCCTCACACTAATTAAAATCTATCATAAGCTGATGGTTTTGTCCACTAAATTCATAAAAGTTAATATTTTTATAGTTCCGTCATCGGCAGCAGTTGCCATTTTTGACGGAGAAGACGGTTAAGTAGTTTTTGACTGACGCTAATCAGGATTAATCTCGATCGCTGAATTGGGGCCGATTCTCCGATAATGCGACAGTTACGCTCAAAATTGAGCATTGCCTCGCAAAAATTTGCGGTTAGGGGATAGGGTTTCTGGCGTTCCCAACAATCACAAACGGTTAAAATTTGCAGGATTAAAGCTATTTCGGCGGGATGATGCCACGATAATAGTTCAGACTCGATTAATCTAATTTTTTCCCGATTGAGCAGTTGTAACAAACCAGAATAGCGAGCGTGGGTGTATTGAAATAAAAAGAAAAATTCTCCTCTGGGATGGAGAGGAAGCTCATCCGAGAAAAATTGATCGATTAAATCGTTTAGTTTCAGTAACCAAAAGGACAAACATTGCTGATCTAATAATAATTCCAGCCATCCTTCTTTAAGCTGAATTTGCGGAAAAAGGACGATTAAATGGTTAAATATGGTTTGAAATTGAGCGGGCGTAAAATAATAAAACAGAGGTGAACGATAGAGGATAATATCAGTTTTTGGGCAACGATAGAAAGTTAATTTATGGTTGTTTTCTGGAAAAATATTAATTAATTGTTGTTTTAAGCAATGCTCGATCGAGGGATGATTGCAGATAAAATTCATACTCAGAAGGGTAAACGTAGTCGTGCCCAATTAATTGCCATTGGCGAGATAGGCACTATGGTCAAAGCAAATTTTTAGCTTAAGATGGATATAGGCGATCGGATAGTCTTTCTCTTGTCAGAAACTTCAGACTATCTCTAGGGGCTTACCTCTGTCAATCCCGGGGGTTGCACTTCACTTTTGCATGGGCGCTATATCTAATATATTATCGAAGAAGACTATCATGAAAGGGGAGTTTACTGCTATCATTGAAGCGGCAACAGAAGGGGGATACTGGGCGATTTGTACTGAAATTCCGGGTGCAAATGGTCAAGGAGAAACCCTTGAAGAAGCCAAGGAAAGCTTAAAAAATAGGCACTCATGCAAGAGGTAGTTATATCTGTGTAATTAATTTTGCTTAGGTACTGACAATAAATTTATTCTTTAATTTGAAAAAGGAAAAGCGCCAATGTCACAAACCCTTCAATTTCATCAAATTTTAGAAATGATTGACAATCTTTCTTTTGATGAACAAGATGATTTAATCAGTATTATTAGACATAGACAAATTGAAAAAAGACGAGAAGAAATCGCCAAGAATATCCATCAAGCGCGTCAAGACTACCAACAAGGGAAAGTCTTTCGGGGAAACATTGATGATATTATCGCAGAATTAAACAATGACTAAATTAATTCTAAGCTCATCCTTTAAACGAGCTTTTAAGGTAATCATTAAAAGCAGACCCGATTTAAAAAGCAAAATTGAGGCTAAATTAAGATTACTTGCTGACGATCCCTATAATCCTATATTACGCACTCATAAACTTAAAGGAAAATTATCAGGAGCTTGGGCTTGTTCGGTTGAATATGATTGTCGTATTGTCTTTTGCTTTGAGCAAAATCAAGAAACCTTGCAAGAAGAAATCAATTTAATCGATATTGGGACTCATGATCAAGTCTATTAATAGTCTTGCCCCTCGATCTCTTGAAGAAATATTTTTATTCATGTCGTCTTTTGTGTTAGGCTTAATTTTTGTCAATTATTGATCAGTAATTCCCAGATTTCTTCCCTATTATTGCCCTGGGAATTAATATTTCGTCGGGCTTTTACCCTTTGAATATTATAATCTTTATATAAATCATCAAAAAAATTATTGTCAGAGTCAAAGTTTTTAACGTCGGAATTACTTAAAATAAATTTATAACCGGACTGATCCACTCGATCGATAAATTGTTTTAATCTTATTTGCTCCTCATCGTTAAAATTTTCTTTAGTATAAGAGGTAAAAGCTGATGTTTTTTTAATCGGTTTATAGGGAGGATCAAAATAAAATAAAGTCTTGTTATTGGCATAATTTAGGGTTTGGACAAAATCTCCTTGTAGGATCGTTACTTTTTGTAAATGATGGTTGACAGCTAATAAGTTTTCTTCATTGCAGATCAACGGTTTGACATATTTTCCAAAAGGGACATTAAAAAGTCCTTTGCTATTGACTCTATAAAGTCCATTAAAACAAGTTTTATTGAGAAATAATAACAAAACTGTCTTTTCTAGATCGTCATCGCAGCTGCGAGAATTAAATTCTATTCTTTTATCCAAAAAAAACTTTTGTTGTTCCTCTAGATTTTTAAGTTCATAAAAATCCTGCTGAATTTTTTTAAGCTTGACTATTAATTCTTTGACATTATTTTTAATAACATTATAAGCCATGATTAAATCAGGATTGATGTCATTAATAATGACTTTTTGGACAGAAGAAAAATTATTTAAGACTGAGAATAAAACTGCCCCACCTCCGACAAAAGGTTCAATGTAGTTAAACTGACAATCTTGAGAAATCTGGGAATTAATCAAAGATAGAATATTGGGAACCAGTTGAGTTTTGCCTCCCGCCCACTTTAAAAAAGGTTTGCCGCTAACTGTTTTCCTTTCAGACAAAGAAGTGGTCATTATTCCTACCAGATTATCCTAATTTATTCAATTTACAGCGCAATTCAAGAAAACCTGAAAGGCGGATTTGGTATCAGAAAGGTAAACGGGGCATTTTTTTCAATACTGACTCAATTTGGTTGATTAAATCCAGCAGACGATTGCCATCCACATGAACCTCGCTGGTGGGATAATTAGCGAGGACTTCGATGATTTGAATCTCGTTATCGTTGAGGGCAGAAGTGACTAAGGAACCCCGTAAAGCTTGCCGACTAGCAGCCCGATTGGGGGTGTGGACAATTTCGGCGGCATAATCTAGCAAACTTTCGCCCAAAAAACTATTAAGAAATTTGGAAAGAAAGACGGCATCCACCGCTATGCGACGATTAAGGATTTTACGGAATTCTTCGGGTTTTTGGTTAGCCATCTTTAATTGTGCCGCTAAAGCGGGAGCTAATTCGCCTGTTTCGCTCAATTGCTTTAATTCTGATACCGATACAGACCCTTGGAAGATGTAGTATTTGATGATAGCTGATTCGGCGGCTGACAAAGACTGACAAACACCGAGAAAGATAGATATTCCTAGGGAAAGTAAAAGATTTTTGAACATAAACCAAAGGTGCAAAACAAGCGAAAAGCGGTCGGGATGATTGACTCATTCTAGCGGAATTGGTTGCCGCTTAGGAAAAACTTAAGACGGTGTTGATTATCTAGAGATGAATTTTTTATTCACCCAACTAGAAGCGGAAAGCTGATAGCTTAATGCTAATCATTAATTTACATTCGCGAGAGGGCAGCGATTTTCGCTAGTTTATCTTTTTCCAAACCGTTGAGATCCTCTAGCTTTAACCATCCTTCCTTTAACAGTTGAGCAAAGACAAAAATTAGGGAAGTATAGCGATAGTCATATTTACCATCAATCTGATGTCGTCGGGCGCTTAGATAATCGTGCATTTGCCAGATATCATCTAAAACCGTGATCTGAACAGACTGTTCTTTAATATGTTCTATTAAAGTGCTAGTTTCTCGCTGATAGGCTTTTTGGAAAGCAGTTTGAGCAATTTCTTGTTCGGTATCTGACCAAATTATTTCACTCACGGGCATGATTTTAGTTTTAGGGATGATAATTTTGGGTTTTTGAGCTACCATGACTCTTGGCTCCGACATCTGTAAGAATGATCGTTTAGTTATTCTTACCTACATCAGAGAGGAAACTGGTGTATTTCCCAATTTTTTAAAGTCAGCTTTTTGATTGTAGAAAAAAAAGAGTTCACTTGACAAGGAACTCTAATAAATTTCATCAGAATTTTTAATGATTTCTTCCAGTAGCTATTTAGCCACGGGCAAAGTTTAATAATTCTTTCGGAGAAGCTAATAAATCGATCGCTACGAAGAAAATTTTATTATCAGGAGTTAGGAGGAAGCGCCATGCCATATTCATACCCACACCCGCACCAAACCAGGGGGTTTGTACTTTTCCCGTCACTTTAATCTGAGTAAAACCGTCATCGGTGGGTTCCACTACACCGCATTCGGGGATTAATTTCAAATTTTGGCATTCTTCGCGGAAAAAGCGATACACTGCCTCTTTACCGACGATGGGACGTTGGAAAGGTGGTTGCAGAGCGCCGTCAGGGGTGAATAATTCAATTAATACATCAAAGTCATTGGCGTTGAGGTTGTCCATATAGTTGAGGACGGTGGCATTGGTAACGCCTTCAATGCTAACTTTGGTCCGTTCGGCAATATTTTGGGGAGGAACCACGGGTTCGGAAATACGGTTATAATCGCCCAGTTTCTTGGGATCGTAGCCCATATCCACCACACAATTCCGCAGAACGGTGATTTGTTGTCCCGACTCTAATTTTTTAATCCCGTCTAAAACGGCGGTAGCATTAGCAGATAGTTGATAACCCTTGGGAATTGGCGCAACACTGCCATCTTCCATCCATTGTCCTAATTGATACCAGAATCCCAGTTTGATATTAGCAGACCAAGTGCCGTAGGTACGACAAATCGGGGTGTCAGCATGGTTCGCTAAGTCGCACATCACCTGCGACTGTTGCAAGGGTGACATCTGCCGAATTTCATTCATGGTGTTTTCGGCAAATACCATACTAGCGGCGCCGGGGGCGGCAACGGTGATGGTTTTGCCCATTTCTAGGTAGGCAAACCAAATCAAGGCTAGTTGATCTTCGGTATTCAGCTGATTGAAACGCGCAATCGTGGCGGGAACCACATCCGCTGATAGCGTGTTGGGGAAAATGCTCCGCGCTGATTCGATCGTAAACGGCATAGATTCACCTTGAAGTAAAGTTTTGTATCAATTTACACTCATTCTATCATATTTGCGTACCAAGGCAGCACCGATGGAGAAACTTTCCCAAAAAAGCTGTACTTTGGATCACACTTGCCCGGGATTATCAGCAAATCTTGATGGTTGAACAACTGTTCCATCACTTATTTAGGGTTTACTGAAAAAGTTTTTCGGTGGGGGTTGGGGGTTGGGGGTTGGGGGTTGGGGGTTGGGGTGTGGGGTGTGGGGTGTGGGGTGTGGGGTTTTACCCATTTTCAGGTGGTC
>NZ_SFBY01000094.1:0-3079 GCF_007095505.1 Microcystis sp. M_QC_C_20170808_M3Col | reverse complement strand
CGTGGGTAAAGCTAAATAATCTGAGGTTTTAGATACCAGATGATAGAGTTGATTAAAACCCAGTTTTTGGGAGTTTTCAAAGAAATATTGGCGATAATGGTAGTTAGCTAGATTGAACAAATTTTTTGACAAGAAGGCATAATGGTCTATTTCTGACCATAAGGGATGGTTTTGACTGATAATATGACGTTCAACTAGCTTCATGTCTTGATTATACCTGATAACGTTCTTAAAATCTATCGGTCGCCAAAGTTACTTTTTTTAGTTGTATAGCTACAGAAATGAGTAACTTTAAAAAGCTTTAGGTAGGTTTTTGGTTTCTGTGGTTAACCCTGACAGCCTAGAACCTTGCCGTTGACTGACCCCAAATCCGTTTTTAATAGTGTGATTAACTCTCAAGTTATGAATTGTTTCTCCCTGCTCCCCACTCCGCAGCTCCGGCGCTCCCTTCTCCCCACACCCTACACCCGACACCCTACACCCCACTCTCCTATACCTTTTAAACAGGATTTAGTATGACCACCCCATCGAGGTTTTCTGAGTCTCCAGAAATTTTTTGTTAAAATTTGCAACATAACTTAACAATGTGTTACACTTTTTGACATAAGCACAAAAAAGGAGCCTCCCCATGACTGCCCGCGGCTACACCACCGAAGAACAAGGAAGACTGAATAACTTTGCTGTCGAACCGAAAATGTACGTTGATAGTTCTAGCGGTCTCGGTTTTACCAAAAACGCTGAAAAATTGAATGGCAGACTAGCTATGATTGGCTTTGTCTCTCTTTTGGCCATTGAAGTGTTAACCGGTAAAGGAATCATTGCGTGGATTACCAGTCTGTAAGAATTAACAATCCCGTGGCGCTGTTCGGGGAGTTCAGTCCCGGTCCAGACTGGTTGGTTTAGACCAGGTAAATGCCCTCAAAAACAGCTTTAGCTGAACCCGTCATGTAAACCCGGTTATCAGTTTCCGACCAGTAAATCTGAAGACAACCACCGGGCAATTCCACGGTACACCAGCGATCGCATTTGCCCGTCAACAGGGCCGCCACCACCACAGCACAAGCGCCGGTACCGCAAGCAAGAGTAATTCCCGCTCCTCTTTCCCAGACACGCATCTTTATATAATCTGGCGCGATTACTTCCACGAACTCCACATTAGTCCGTTGGGGAAAAACCGGATGATGCTCAAATTTTGGCCCGATAGTTTCTAGAGGAATAGAGGCCAGATCATCGACAAAAGTGACACAGTGGGGATTACCCATACTAACGCAAGTAACTAACCAATCTTTGCCCTCCACCTCTAGGGGAACTGCGAGGACTTTTTCTGACCCATTGACCAAGGTGGTGGGGATTTCACTGCCGAGGAGTTGCGGCGGCCCCATATCGACCGTTACCTGTTCATTAGCTTCTAAACGGGGAATCATCGTTCCTGCTAGAGTATGAATGCGATAGGTGCGGCCAATGCTGTTGTTAGCCTCTAAACGGGCGATAAATTGGGCTAGACAGCGAATACCGTTACCACACATTTCCGGTTCCGAACCATCAGAGTTGAAAATTCTCATGGTGTAGTCGGTTGCTGCTTGGCCGGGAAGCACAAAAATCACGCCATCGGCACCGATACCAAAATGTCGATCGCACATAGCCACGGCCATTTCCGCTGTGATCAGGGGTTCGGAACTGTGACGGTTATCTATCAAAATAAAATCATTGCCCAGGCCTTGATATTTGGTAAAGGGGATTTTCATGGTCAATAAAAGCTACTCAACAGGAATAATAGAGGATGAACACCTCATCGATAAACTCATTATGTCTCAATTTGATCCTGGCCTACCGAGTATTAAACAAGTACAGAGCTATATTCAAGAGAAACGGGAAGTAGAAATTAAGTTAAGCACCGATGATCTCCTCGTTGGTCGCATCCTTTGGCAAGATGTTAACTGTCTATACCTGGTTGATCACTACGATAAACCCACTTTAATTTGGCAACAGTCTCTAGTTTATTTAAGACCTAAAGCCTAGGGGGAAATTGGCGATATTTGGCTGTGGGATGCGTCCTGGACGCATCAAAAATTCCTCAAATTATACTTCATCTTGATGAGAAAGGCTATAAATTGCCTAATCAAGAAAGTCAGAGAGTCCAGTTCAGATCTAGATTGCCGTTTAGATGAAAAAGAATAAGCAGATTGTGTGCTAACAATTTAGACCACTGCTGTACATAACCTGTTATACTCTTGGGCAAAACGACTCCACCGCGATTGTTATGCTGGAAAACAAGGTCATGGCAGCTGCCGACCCTAATGAGCAGATACCTACTCTAGAATTATCCATCGTCATGCCCTGTCTCAACGAGGCGGAAACCCTGGCCACCTGTATCAGCAAAGCGCGAGATTATCTGGAACGACACAAAATTGCGGGAGAGGTGCTAATCGCCGATAATGGCAGTAGCGATGGTTCCCAAGAAATTGCCACTAATTCAGGGGCGCGGGTGGTTCCTATCCCAGAAAGGGGTTATGGTAGCGCCCTGCGGGGGGGTATCGCCGCCGCCAAAGGTCAGTACATTATTATGGGGGATGCGGATGATAGCTATGACTTTACCAATCTCTCGCCTTTCCTGGAAAAATTGCGACAGGGTTATGATTTGGTGATGGGCAATCGTTTTCAGGGGGGAATTAAACCCGGGGCGATGCCAGTATTGCATAAGTATCTGGGCAATCCTGTCTTGACTTGGTTAGGACGGTTATTTTTTGGCAGCCCCTGTGGTGATTTTCACTGTGGATTGCGCGGGTTTAGTAAACGGGCGATCGAACAATTGAACCTACGCACCACTGGCATGGAATTCGCCAGCGAGATGGTGGTGAAAGCATCCCTCTACGGTCTCAAAATTACCGAAGTACCAACCACTTTATCCCCTGACGGCCGCAGTCGTCCCCCCCACCTAAAAACTTGGCGCGATGGCTGGCGAGGTAGTTGCTAGTACCCCAAATTCTCATAAAACATAGCCAAATCTATCTTTATCTACTACTATAGAGTTGCTTGACTAGATTTTGTGGCAAAATGAAATATGTTACACCGAAAGAAG
>NZ_SFBY01000093.1:0-3966 GCF_007095505.1 Microcystis sp. M_QC_C_20170808_M3Col | reverse complement strand
TACCAAGTTCCTAAAATTGCTAATTCTGCGGCAGCAGGATCATGATTAAATGCACTTCCTACTTCCACTGATACCATGACTGCGGCATAATTTCCTCTATCGGTAAGTTGTTGTGCTAGGGCTAACATTGCTGTGGTTTTCCCTGTTTGTCGTGGTGCGTAAAGGACAAAATAACTACGTTGTTGAATTAGCTCCTCTAAATCTGGTAATCGTACTGTGGGAGATAGCATATAGTGGATATCGTCTTTACAGGGACCTGCAATATTAAACCAGCGAGTCATAGAATTTTGGTAATAGGTGAACTCTTTAAGTTTACACATTTATTTGGAAAAGTTTATTTAAAATAATTCAAATAATACTGCTTGACATAAGGTAACACATAAGTTACTATAGCAGTATGTCTATTATAAAAGTTCAAGAATATCTTAAAGAAGATGGTTCAAGTCCTTACCAAGAATGGTTTAATAGTTTGGATGTCCAAGCTGCTGCAAAGGTAACAGTTGCTAAGTCTCGTTTGGAATTAGGCAATACATCAAATGTTAAATGGTTTGATGGAATTGGGGAATATAAGATTGATTGGGGTCCAGGATACCGGATTTATCTAGCTCAAGATGGTAAACAGCTTATAGTATTATTTGGTGGAGGAACAAAGAAAAATCAGCAATCTGATATTAATTGTGCTAAAGAATTATACCAAGAGTACAAAAGACGAAAAAAAGAAATTAGCAAAGAGCAAGCAACTGACAACGATAATAGAGATAAGAGGTAGTTATTATGGCACTAACTAGAGATTTTAAGGAAACTGTTAATGCAAGAGTACAAAGAGATTCTGAATTTACAATTGCTTTACTTGATGAAGCTATTTCTCTTTTCCTAAATGGTGAACCAGAAACAGCAAGATTAATTTTAAGAGATATTGTTAATGCAACTGTAGGTTTTGAACAGTTAGCAATTGAAACCTCTAAACCTAGTAAAAGTTTACAGCGAATGTTATCAGCAAAAGGTAATCCAACGATGGATAATTTGACTGCTATTTTCAATGTTTTGCGAAAAAAACTGAATGTTGATATTAATGTAAAAACGACGGTTATTTACCATTAAAAATTACGGATGCCAGAAATTTCTAACAGCATGGAAAATATTAATAGGTGAATCTTAACGATATACGAAAAAACTCTTGACATTATGACTAAATTATGTGTAATACATTTGACTAGATTGTTTGGCGTGATCAACGTAAACTTTTCGTCTAATAAATAGTTAAGCATCAAGATAACTTATATATATATCTTCAAATAAGGTGCGATCGCCTTCATTAGCATTTTTAAAAGCCTGTTTTAGTTCTTCTGCATTAGTTAAAATTTCATTTTGTTTTTGATTAATTCGTTGTTGTTACAGAAATTCAAATAAATAATCTCGATCTTCTGTGGGTAAATTTTCGATAGATTTAATAATTTCCTGTAACGTCATCATAGAACCTCCTAAATTAAGTAAATTCTAGCTTTGGTAATTCTATTTTAATCTATAATTTCACTGGTTGGGGTTGTCATCGCCCAAAAATCAAGACTCACAATAATAGCGATCGCACTATGCTTATTTGTTTACAACTGTTTTTGTAGCCGCTATTTTTCTGTCAGCATACAAAACAACCTCTTTTATGACCAATTTTTGAATAGCGGAGATAAAGGTTTCCATTATTGCGTAATTTGGTTGGTTGTTTTTTACAGGTAGTGAAATATTTAATTCATCTGCATCTTTTGCATAAAAATTTCTACCATAATTAAATTGACCATTGTAAGATGATTTGTGAATTGCAGTCGTTACAAAAATTGATGCTAGTTTTGGTAATTTTTCAGTATGTACAACCGCAATATGGTCATCTCCTCCATATCTGTAATTTCTGTATTTTGCAGAACCAAACATATCAATAGTAGTTGTGTTTTTAGAAAAAATATTTACATCATTTCCAATAAATGCAGAAATACCCTCATCCGTTTCACCTGCTGTTACAAAAGGTAAATTTCCTGAAATTCTGTCTGCACTTTTTAATCGCTTGCCACGAGTAGATTTTCCAAATAATTTTTCAAGATTGAATGTACCCCATTTTATATTCTCAAAATCCTCCAAAACCTGTTTTTCTTCATCTGTTAAAGTATAATCTTTTAATCCAGTAGCTAATAAATACGCTTCTAACTCCGCTATACGTTCTGCTTCTAACTCCGCTATAAAACTTTCCATAAATTTAAAATCTATTTTGCCGTTGTTAGTAGGAAGCGAAATATTTAAGGTATCAGCATCCTTGGCATAAAAATTTCTACCATAATGAAATTCCCCTGTATAGGATTTTTTATGAATTGCTGAAGTTATAAAAATTGCAACAGGTTTAGGTAACTTTTGAGTATGCACAACCGCAATATGGTCGTCACAACCATATTTATAGTTCCGATATTTGGCAGAACCAAACATATCAATTGTTATTGTGTTCTCTGAAAAGACAGTGACATCATTTCCAATAAATGCAGAAATACCTTCGTCTTTTTCGCCTGCCGTTACAAAAGGTAAAGTTCCTGAAATTCTATCCTCACTTTTCAATCGTTTACCGCGAGTAGATTTTCCAAATAGTTCTTCGAGATTAAAAACTCCCCACTCCACATTTTTCAATTTCTCATGAAGTGGGGTTTCTACTTTCCCAATCTTTCCTCCTCTGTACTTTGTTGTCTTAGAATATTAGAAACTTCCCAAGCTAAATAATCACTTACTGTTTTCTTGAAATCCTGTAAAGTAGGTTTAGTGTCAATAGGTGCTGTTTGATTCCAGTCACTACCATTTTTTGGATCAATAGTGCCTTCATAATATTCTTTTTCAGTAAAAATATTGAGTTTGCTTTTACCAAAACGGACTAAGTTTACCAACTCTTCGTAGCGTTCTTTGGCGCAGTCAGTGTCTTTTAAGTTGTTGCTGGATTTTTTGCGATTGGTACGAGTGTAACCATCGTTTGAGAAATCAATAAACTTTACTATTTCATCTTTATGGTGTTTTTCATTTACTTTAAAAACATATATATAGGTTTGTACACTAGATTTACCAATAAAGATATCTACAGGCATTTTAATACTTGCCAAAAGGGTATGTTTTTCTAATATTTTTTGGTTGTATTCTTTAGCTTTACCTGAACCAGCAGAATTTTGAATAATAATAGCAGCATAACCTTTGTTCATCATTCCAAGGGCTTTTTCCACAAAGTTCATCCCATTACCATTCGCAGAATATGGAGGATTTAAGACAAAAGCATCAGCAGGAAATTTGCTATTTGTTTGACCAAAACCGTAGTTCCCATCAAAATCTTTTATAGAGTCTTTATTTAAAATATTAGAGCTGCCGTCGCCCATCAAAATCATATTTAGAATTGCCAACATATACACACTTGAAAGCAATTCTAATCCCAGCAATTGCTCGGTTTTTATTTTAATTTCTTTTTGAGTAAGTTCTGGAGGCGAAGTAATATTATTTTTTGCATCAACAAGCATTTCATTCATCGCGGCAACTAATAAACCTGCCGAACCTGCGGCAAAATCCCACACATAAGAATCTTTGTTTACTCGCGCCAATTTTACCAAAAGAGTAGCGATATAAGATGGGGTAAGCACTACATCGTTTAGTTTGTCTTGCGAAAAACCAAGCCAACTATACATTTCATTAAAAAGTTTTCCTGTAAAATCAGTAGTTAAGCCTATTTTATAATATATTCCTAGATCATCTACAATTTTGCTAAAAACTCTTTTGAGTTGACTTTCACCATTTTCAACTTTATTGATATTTTCAGTGGTGAGTGTGTTTTTTAGGGTTCTTACAACGCCGATTCAAGTCTGAAGTGCATCACCTGAAAAGCTTGACAGAGGAAAGCTCATCAGTTAAAGTCGGATATTGCTCAAAACAAACAGACAAACTAATGAACTACTCACATCT
>NZ_SFBY01000092.1:0-13736 GCF_007095505.1 Microcystis sp. M_QC_C_20170808_M3Col | reverse complement strand
CCGCAATAGCGACTCTTGTTCGGGTGTGGGGTAAAATCGAAACCAATAGGCTTTTTCCATGTCTCACATTTTAGCATATATTTGGTAAATGCGCTAGTATTTAACGGTAAAGCCGTCGTGAAACGACGGGGTTTCAGACCCAAAATTTTCGATGACTGGCCGATTTTAGCAACCGCACTTCTTTTTAACTGCCCGATCTGGACGGAAGATCAAGATTTCTTTGGAACAGGGGTTCCAACTTGGACATCAGATAGAGTCCACTTATATTTCCATTCAGAAGAGAAGAATTGAAAGAGGACTGCCTCAAATGTAGGATTCGATGATTAGCAGATTGTGTTAGAAATAGTCCTCTATTTTAGGATTTACGGATAGAAGTAATTGCCAATAGCTTAGATATTCAAAGATATAAACCAATCGAGAAAAATACTGCTCGCCATCTCTTAGGATTACCCCAAAATAAACAGCTTATCCTCTATCCTTTTAGCTAAACAGCAACATTGCTCCTATGAAATTAGCCTCCATTCCGACAAAACAGTACATCGAGCAACGAGAAGAAGAATATTGCCTCGAAGGAACTCGTATCTCTCTTGATTCAGTTGTCTATTCTTTCTTGAACGGAGAATCCCCCGAAAGCATTGCCCAAAATTTCCCACTCCTTTCCCTCGAACAGGTTTATGGTGCGATCGCTTTCTATCTGGCCAATCGAGAGCTTGTCGACGCCTATCTTAAAAAGGGTGAAAAGGAGTCCTTTGCTGTACCAAAAATTGAAGGCAGCTCAAGCCTATAATATATGTTTAAAAAATCTAATTTCCTAGAAGAAGGCTATAATGACCATAGTATTTTGCCCCCATCTCAATTCTAGCCAGTAGATTATTTTCCCTAGTGCTAGAGGAAAAAGCCCCATAAGTCTAATCACCAGTGTAGCTCCGATGACTTCCACTATTGCCCCTTCTCGACCTTCACTGCCCACCCAAGATGAATTGCCCTGTGATGACGGCGTTCCCATGGAAACCCAACGACATAAACTACAGATGGATATCCTGATTGATGCCTTGTTACCCTGGTTAGCTGCTAGGGAAGATGGCTATGTGGGGGGCAATATGTTCGTTTATTTCAGTGCCGCACAGTTAAAAAGCGAGGAATTTCGCGGACCCGATTTTTTTGCTGTCCTGGGGGTTCCCAAAGCGGAAAGAAAAAGTTGGGTGGTTTGGGAAGAAGGGAAAGCTCCCGACGTGGTTATCGAACTCCTTTCCGAAAGTACCGCTCCACAGGATAAAACTGAAAAGAAAGCCATCTATCAGGACCGTTTGCGAGTGCCAGAATATTTCTGGTACGATCCCTTTAATCCTGAAGACTGGGCAGGTTTTATCCTCAGAGAAGGCAACTACGAGCCATTATCTCTAGAGGAGGGAGAAAGATTTTTCAGTCAAAGACTAGGGTTGTCCTTGGTACGCTGGCAAGGGGAGTATAAGGGAGTCGAGGCAGTGTGGTTGCGTTGGGCGACTTTTGCTGGCGATTTACTGCCCACGGAGTCAGAGCTAACCGAACAGGAAAGAATGCGGGCCCAACAGGAGAGAATGCGGGCCCAACAGGAAAGAATGCGGGCTGAGGATTTAGAAGCATTGCTTCAACGCTATCGAGAGCGTTTTGGAGATTTGCCCGAATAAATCCATGATATTGATTGGCTAGTAACCAATAGTCCCGTTGAATTATTAAGGATTGAGAAGATTGTCTATAATGACGATCCAGAAAGCTAATAGGATAGGGATATGAAGCATAGACAACAAATAACGCTAGAAAACTCTTGTTTGCTTTCTGGGAGGAAGCTGGTTAAAATTTTCTTTACAAGAAGTTGATCATCAGGTAAGATGTAGCCTATATGCTTATTGAATCTGGTCTTGAACCGCTTGAATAATTACATTTCCTATTATGACTAACACGATGCCGTAGCAGTATTTTCTCAAGATTTAATAGGAAACAACCAGCTAGTAATAGTTTGGTCAAGGATGCCAGTTCCGAGTTGGCTTTGACGATAAAACAGGGCAGTAAATATTAGTAGTATAAAGGTTGACAATGTTGAAAAAATTACTTAACCGTATGCAAAGCGAACAGGGAAGAAAAAATATTAAATTTGCCCTAGCCAGAAAAATATTCAATCCCCTCTTAAGAAATATGGGCTACACCCTAATTACTGACCATTTTTATCAGCCGATACCCAACCGTCAGGAAATTATGACCTATGCGGGTAAAGAAAGGCCTCTTAGCTCAATTGAATGGCATCTAGACAAGCAGACTGAACTGGTTAAGTATTTACTAGAAAAATATGGCTTGGAATTTAACAATAAAGAAATTTTTTCAGCATTTGGTTATTCCGAAGATAGTTCTGCTCTCATTAGTGGCGATGCAGAATTACTCTATGCTATGGTCAGAGAAAAGAAACCGTCTCAGGTAATTGAAATTGGCTCAGGTGGTAGCACTAAAATTATCGCCGCAGCTTTAAGAATGAATTTTATAGAAAATCACCAAAAATCACAACTGATCTCGATCGAGCCTTATCCTCAAGATTTTTTAAAAGACTTTGCTAATGTTAGTAAAGATTTTCTAGAATTTAGTTTGCTTACCCAGAAAGTAGAAGCCGTAGATTTGTCTGTTTTTGAATCCCTGCAAGCCAATGATATTCTGTTCGTTGATTCTAGTCAAGTGTTTAAGTCTGGCAGTGATGTGGAGTTTGAATTTCTTCAAGTTTATCCCCGTTTACAAACAGGAGTCTTAGTTCATATTCATGATATATTTTTTCCCTATGATTATCCCATCGAATGGAATCTAAAAGAATCGCGATACTGGAATGAGCAATACTTTTTAGAGACCTTTCTACAATTTAACAAAAAGTTTGAAGTGTTGGCATCCTTATCTATGGTATCTTATTATAAAAATTATGTATTTATGGACAATATTAATGCTTATAATGAAGATCGATTACCTGGTTCTTTCTGGATGATTGCTTGAAGATTACTTACTATTAAAAAATTATGACAACAATTAATCTTAATAATGAATTTTCCACAACTCGTCTGATGACTATGGAGATGCCAGTTATTGTTAACACTCCTTCCTCAAAAGTGCAATCTCATTTATTTTTGCCACCAAATCCAGAAGGCAGGGGAGAAGGAGGATTAAGAACAAAGGGATATTTCAAGCAGTCCTACAGGGAGACAAGTGAGGTATCGGAAAAATTTGCAGTTCCTTTGGTTACTATTATAACGGTAGTTTTTAATGGAGAAAAGCACTTAGAGCAGACAATTCAGAGTGTTATTAGCCAGACTTACAATAATGTTGAGTATATCATTATAGATGGTGGTTCTACAGATGGTACAGTTGATATTATACGCAAGTATGAGGAAGTAATTGATTATTGGGTAAACGAACCAGATGCAGGAATTTCTGACGCTATGAATAAAGGGATAAGTTTAGCAACAGGAATTCTAATTAATCACTTACATGCAGGGGATAAATTTGCTGCTGACACAACCCTGTTGTCAGTGGTTTCATCTTATAATTCAGAAGGCTGGCGATGGTGTTTCGGTAATCAACTACTGAGAAGTCCTACAGACAATGCTATAGTGGGTTGTTTCTGTCCTCCTAAATTTAGTCAAAAACTACTTCACATAGTAAATACAATTCCCCATCCAACTGTTTTTTCTGAACGAGCTTTGATAGAAGAAGTAAATGGGTTTGACAATAATTATAAATGTGCTATGGATTACCATCTTTGGCTCAGGTTTACTCAATTATCAAAACCCAAACAATTTGATTATGCCACTGCTGAATTTTTACTGGGTGGTCGCTCCTCAGATATAAAATTAGCATTGCGGGAAGAATTTAGAGCTAGAAAGGAAGTTTTAATGCAGTCAAAACTAGAATTATTGCTCTCTTTTGCCGTAGTAATGATGCGATATATTAAGCGACAACTGCGAATCACTACATTTGTTAAAAATAATCCGGCATAATGGCAGTAATGAAAGTTGAGAGCAAATACGATATATGAAAATCGCTTATATTATTCCTCGTCTCAAAGATAGTGGCTTAACAAGAATACCCCTGTGGCTGTCTAATAGTTTTTGTCCTGAGCATGAGGTGAAGGTATTCTACTTCAGTGAAACTAATTCTCAAGAAAAATGCCTCAGCTTTAATGCTCCTGTTCAAAAAATAAGTTTCAACGGCTTTTGTCAAGAATTAAAAGATTACGATATAGTCCACTCCCATGGATTAAAACCCGATCTGTACCTTGCCATTAATTACCATAAGATTAAGGGCATAAAGATTACAACCATTCATGGCTATCACGTCGATGAACTCAGCTACGACAAAGGCTCTCTACTAGGGTATATATGGGGAAATTTATGGAACCTAGCCTGCCGAAAATTAGATTTAGCAGTTTGCATAAGTCAGACAATGGAAAGATACTATCAAGGACTTGGCTATAAAAATACCACTGTAATTTACAATGGAATAAAAAAAATATATGACAGTAGAAAGACAATCAAAGGCAGTGATATAAAAACTGGAGATAAAATTGTAATAGGTACAGTTTCTATCCTAAATAAAAGAAAAGGAGTGGAGCAAATTATCCAAGTATTACAGAAAAATACCCTGTACCATCTGATAGCAATAGGGGGAACCTCTCAAGACATTAATCGATTGCAACTCTTGGCAGAAAAACTAGGAGTTGCTCAAAGATGTGTTTTTACAGGCTATCGAGAAAATCCCTGGGAAACCGCGATTAATATTGACGTTTTTGTTTTTCCATCTCGCTCGGAAGGATTTGGTTTAGCTCTAGTGGAAGCAGCTAATTTAGAAATTCCGATTATCTGTTCTGATATTCCGACATTTAGGGAAATCTTTCGAGAAAATGAAGTAACATTTTTTCAGCTTGATGATATAGACGACTTGAACAACAAAATACTTATGCTAGATGAAATTAAAGACAAAGTTTCTCTGGCTAAGTTAAAAGCCGAAAAACTTTTTTCTTTGGAAAGTATGTGTTACAATTACTGTCAGGATTACAAAAATTTAATTGATGCTAATTAGCCACTATGAACTATAACCATATATGAAAATAAAAGGAGGCTCTATTGAGATGATTGGGATTTGTAATTTGTGCGGTTCTGTGGTGGTTCGGATACATCCAGGATATTTTGGTACTCGTTGTTTAAACTGTAGATCTACTAAAATTCATAGAGCAGTTGGTTTGACAATTGACTCTCTAAACTTTTCAACCAGTACATCTGTTTACGAGTTGTCTTCTCGCGGAGCTTTGTATAAATTCTTAAAAGGTAAATTTCAGAATTTATACTTTTCTGAATACTTTGATGATGTACCTCTAGGGTTGATGAAGAACTCTGTTGTCTGTCAAGACGTTCAAAATCTTCTTCTCAACGACGAATCTTTTAATTTATTGACTTCCACCGAAGTTTTTGAGCATGTTCCTGATGACAGCAAGGGTTTTTCTGAAATTTACAGAGTCCTAAAAAAAGATGGATACTTTATCTTTACCGTGCCTTTATTAGATAACCCGAAGACAGTTGAAAGATGTTTCTTGCAGCCTGATGGGACTATCATACATCAACTTGAACCTGAGTATCATGGCGATCAGATTCGAGGACAGGGAAGAGTTCTTGCCTTCAGAAATTACGGATTGGATATAACTAAGCGGTTAGAAAGTTATGGTTTTCACGCTGAAATACGTCTGGTAAACTCGGGTCGCAATGTAATTGAAGATCAGAAGGTTATTATAGCCAAAAAAATATAGTTCTATGACTGTCACTAAAAAATCAACTGGAGATGAGAATAAAATGTTAATTTCCTGCAAATACAACTTTCTTTTTATCCATAATCCCAAAGTAGCGGGGTCTTCTTTGGAGAAATCTCTGAGAAAATTTATCTTAAATGACTGAGAATATTTTAACTATATTTGAAACTTGACAAAAAGACTATGAGAAAATACTAGAATTGCTTAAGTTACCGGAAGTAAAACTAGCAAGCGTCAATCAAAATTATCAACGTCAGCGAGACTACAGGAGTTATTATAACCAAGAAACCAAAAATATTATTAGTGAACATCTCAAGGAAGATATAGAACTGTTTGGATACTCTTTTTAGTAAAAGATAGCTTTAGATACTTATGCAACTTACGGCCTCCCTTGTCCTTTACAAAAATGACCCAGAGATAGTTATTCAAGCAATTAAATCTCTGTTCAGCACACCAATAGAAATTAATTTATCAGTAGTAGATAATTCTCCTACTGATGAACTCAAAAAAATATTCGATAATTTTCAGGAATACGATATAGATTATTACTTCAATAATGGTAATAACGTTGGTTTTAGTCAAGCTCAAAACCTAGCTATTGCTAGGTCTAAAAAGTATGATTATCATCTAGTAATGAATCCCGATATATACTTTGATAGCAAGACGATTTTAGAACTAATAGATTACTTAGAACATAATTTAGATATTGGATTAATTCAGCCTAAAATACTTTATCCCCACGGTGAAATACAATATCTTTGTAAACAGAACCCAACTTTTTTGGCACTGTTTATGAGAAGATTTATACCGAAGCAATTAGCTAGTCAGGGGATGTTTAAAAAATATATGGACTGGTATGAAATGAGGGAAACTGGTTATGATAAAATTATCGACGTTTGCTATTTGTCTGGGTGTTTTATGCTGTTTCGTCGTCAATATTTAGAAGAAATTGGCTATTTTGATGAAAACATTTTTATGTATCTAGAAGATGCAGATATAACCTTGAGAATGGCAGAAAAATATAGGTCTGTATTTTATCCCAATACCTATATTTATCACTACTGGGCTAGAGGTTCGCAAAAATCTCTTAAATTGACTTGGGTGACTATTCAATCAGCATTTTATTATTTTAGTAAGTATGGCTGGAAATTTTGGTAAATTAGGTTAACAACATAATTAATAAAATAATTTTATGAAAAACATTTTAGTCACGGGTGCAACAGGTTTTATCGGCAGCTATCTTCTGCAAATTTTATCTCAGCATAAATTCCAGATTACTGCAGCAGTACGAAAGAATTTATCTCACTCCTTATCTACACCAATAAGAATAGTTAAAGTTGGTAATATCGATGAAAAAACTGATTGGCAAGAAGCACTACAGGGAATTGATATAGTCATCCATCTAGCAGCCCGCGCTCATATTATCAACGAAACTATTCCCAATCCAGAAGCGGAGTTTATTAAGGTTAATACTCAAGGTACAGCTAACTTGGTTCAACAGTCAATTCAAGCAGGAGTTAAACACTTTATTTTTATCAGTTCTATCGGTGCGATGACAACTCAAAGCGATAGGATACTCACAGAAAATTCTCCTTGTCACCCCGATAGTCCCTATGGTCGTAGTAAACTGCAAGCAGAACAAGCTTTAATTAACCTTGCCAAAGATAGTAACATGACTTGGATAATCCTTCGTCCTACTCTGGTTTACGGTCCTGGTAATCCGGGCAATATGGAGCGCTTGATGAAACTAATTAAACGGGGATTACCTTTACCTTTTGGTGCAATAACAAATCGCCGTAGTTTTGTCTTTGTGGGTAACTTAGTTGCTGCCGTTATTACCTGTTTAGATCATCCTAATGCTGTTAATCAAATCTTTTTAATTAGCGATAACCAAGCTGTTTCGACTCCCCAATTAATTCGACTCATTGCTCAACAAATTCAACAACCCTGTCGATTGCTGCCCGTCCCCACTACCTTACTTAGATTCTTAGGTTATCTAGGTGATAGGGTAGAATCCATAACAGGGAAAAATCTCCCTTTTAACACCTATAATATCGATCGCTTGCTTGGTTCTCTTGCCGTTGACTCTAGATATATTCAAAAAACCCTGGATTGGCAACCTCCCTTTACTTTAGAGCAAGGATTAGCCCAAACAATTCAGCCAGAAAATTAGTGATCAGCTTGTCAAAAAGACTTCATAATTCAAGTTCCGCTTTGACAAAATCGGGGGTTTTATGGAGAGAAAACCCCACTTTGGCCGCTATCATCTGCATAGCGCGGTTATCCCTTAAAATTTCCCCTTCGATTGCCTCTAATCTTTCCTTTTTGCCAATAGTGACTAAACGCTGTAGCAATTCTGTACCAATTCCTTGACCTTGATAGTCATCCCTAACTAATAGGTCAAATTCCGCCACATTAACGCCATGCAGTTTATTTAAGCGTCCTATAGCGATAATTTCTCGCTCTTCCGTCTGATCGTTATTAATCTCTACCACTAAGCTCATTACTCGATCGTAGTCGATAAAACAAATGCGCGTAAGACGATCATAAGCGGTTTGGCGATCGAGATTGACAAGGTGAAAATAACGATAATAAATGGTTTCTTCCGAGAGATAATGGTGAAATTGTCGCACTAAAGGCTCATCCGCTGCCCGAATCGGACGAATTAGCACCTTTAAGCCTCTTTTTGTCGTCCAAAGCCCTATATAATGTTCGGGATAGGGACGGATTGCCGGATGAGATAACTTTTCTGGGGGTGTAGTTGGAGGATGAAGAAGGATAGAAGCGGAAAGGGCGATCAATTGCTCTGAATCGGCAAAAAAGGGATTAATATCGATAGTTTTAATGCGAGGTTGTTCACTGACCAAGTTACTAAATTTAACGATTATTTGCTCCAAATTCGCTAAATTAAGCGATTTAAGCCCATTTAGTCCCTGAAAAGCCCGATAAATCTTGGTTTTTTCTAAAAGTCGGCGCGCGAGATTAGTATTTAAAGGAGGTAGAGCGGTGGCGTAATCTTGAAAAATATCGACTAAACGGCCACCAGTACCGAAAATTATCACCGGTCCGCACTGATAATCGTAATTAGAGCCGATAATTAACTCATATCCTCGATCGATCTCTAACATTGGTTGAATACTCACCCCGAGAAAATGCTCCCGACCCACTTGTGCGCTAACATTAGCTTCGATCGCCTGATATGCTTGCGCGACTGCTATAGAGGAAAAAAGTGGCAATTGTACCCCACCCACTGCGCTTTTATGGATAATCGTCTGGGAATGCAGTTTCATCACCAAGGGATAACCGAGAGATTCAGCGAGATTAACTGCTTCTGCGGCACTTTCAGCAATTTCAGTGACAATAACAGGGATTCCATAAGCTTTGAGTATAGCTAAAGACTCTGACTCACTGAGAATTGTTCTATCCCCTGCTTGCTCGATAATCTGGCTAACTAAAACTCGATCGGAGCCATTTTCCCGAGAATTGGCTAAAATTGGCGTTTGATAAAGACCGCGGAGATTCTCTTCATATTTCCAGAGCAAATTAAACACCCGGGCCGCCGAATCGGGATAGCGATAGGTGGGGATACCCTGCTGATTTAATAACGCTACTCCCTCTGCAATGCCCTCTCCCCCCATCAAACTTGCTAAAATGGGTTTTTTGCTATTTTGAGCGATTGAGGCGATGCTACGGGCAATTGCTCGCAGATCGGTGTTAAAGCGAGGCGAGAGAATCATCAACACCGCGTCGGTATGTGCATCCGCTAAAGCGATCTCTAGGGCGCGAGCGTAGCTATCGGGATCGCTGCTGCGACGCAGATCGATGGGATTTTGGGGGACAATATCCGCCGGAAAAAGAGGTGCTAGTTGCTCGATCGTTGCGGGGGTAAGGGTTGCCAGTTGTCCATCTTCCGCCAGTAAAGCCGAGGCCGCTAAAAGAGCGGGAGCAACACCATTGCTGATGATTGTCAAGCGTTTTCCCCGGGGAAATCGGGGAATTTTCCCTAAAACTTGCGTGATATTCAAGAGATCGGCCATTCTTTGTACTTCCACGATGCCACAGCGAGCAAAGGCAGCGGAGAGAGTTAGTTGATCGCTGGTCAATTTACCAGCATGGGAAAGAGCAGTGGGGTCAAAGTCGGTACTGTGGCGACTAATGGCGATAATTGGTTTATTTAGGGCAACTTCTCGGGCCGAGGACAGAAAAGAGCGGGCATTATTCAGGGATTCCAGGTAGATAACGATGCTTTTGGTTTGGGGATCGTCTCCCAAATAATAGAGTAATTCGCCCCAATCCACATCTAAAAGGACTCCGAGGGAGATAAAGTGACTAAAACCGACATTTTCGCTTAAACTCCAATCAAGCACGGCAGCAGCGATCGCACCACTTTGACTAATCAGGGCAATTGAACCAGTTTTCGGCAAGATGGGAGAAAAGGTGGCGTTAAGATTTTGGCTTAGATTGCTGATTCCTGAGCTATGAGGACCGATGATGCGTAATTTTTGACCAGCGATCGCTTTAATTTCCCTGAGTAAATTTTCCCCCATCGGGCCGGTTTCCCGAAAACCCGTGGAGAGAATCAGGGCGCATTTAACCTGTTTTTCGACAGATTGGGCGATAATAGCGGGAATTTCGGGAGCGGGGGCGGTGATAATTACCAGATCGATCGCCGCCTGGATATCTGGTAAACTGCTATAGCTGGGAAGATCGAGCCAGTTTTCGGGGTGAGGATTAACTAGATAAAGGCGGCGCTGACCGGGATTATGATGGAGATTATTTAAAAGAGTGCGATCGAGTTGGGGATTTTGGCGATTAAATCCCACCACAGCGATAGTTTTTGGCTCAAAAAAGGCTCTTATGGTTTGATGTTCGCCACCACGAGGAGCTAAGATGGAATTTAACATAATTGACGCTCCCAAGAACTTTAAAAACCCACTTCCCACTTCCCACTTCCCACTTCCCACTTCCCACTCTCTATACCTTTCAAACAGGATTTAGTATAAAACAGCCCCACCCGATCAACATTTTCCCCAAGAGATCTAGTAAACTAACTGATGCTGTAAATATTTAGAGACAGACGATGGAACTGGAATATCCCGAGGATTTGAGATACCTAGAAACCCACGAATACGTCAGACTCGAAGGTGAAATCGCTACCTTGGGAATTAGTGCTTTTGCCGTCGATCAATTGGGTGATATCGTGTTTCTAGAATTGCCCGAATTGGGAGAGGCGCTGGAAGTAGGTAGTAGTTTCGGCACGATTGAATCGGTAAAAGCGGTAGAAGATCTTTATCCTCCCGTATCGGGAACCGTAGTTGATCGCAATCAAGCGATGATTGACTCCCCCGAATTAATTGCCGATGATCCCCACGGGGAGGGTTGGTTATTAAAAGTGCGGGTAGAAAATCCCGATACTGCCTTGGCTGATACCCTCTCCGCTAGTGAATACCGCGCCCAAGTAGCAGGGGAAAGTTAACTAATATTAACAACAGGGAGCCAGACCCTCACACTATCATAAGCATAGAAAGAATTGAAAAAACAGGAAGCGATCGAGTCTTCCTGATTTTTGTCTCTAAAGCGTGCTGAGACGAAATTCTTGCCCGAATCGAGTCAGGTTTCACTATTTACCCAATCTATGCTAAATCCTCATCTCGCGGCGATCGAACTTTCCAAAGAGGAGGTTCAACGCTACTCTCGACATATTATTCTGCCCGAAGTGGGCTTAGAAGGTCAAAAAAAACTAAAAGCCGCCAGTGTTCTCTGCATCGGCACCGGAGGACTCGGTTCCCCGCTTTTACTCTATCTAGCGGCGGCTGGCATCGGTAGAATCGGTATTGTTGACTTCGATATCGTCGATAGTTCCAATCTGCAACGTCAAATTATTCACGGCACTTCTTGGGTAGGTAAACCGAAAATTGTTTCCGCTAAGGACAGAATTCTAGAAATTAACCCCTATTGTCAGGTGGATTTGTACGAAACCCGCATAAGTTCCGAAAATGCCCTTGACATTTTAGCTCCCTATGATGTAGTCATCGACGGGACAGATAATTTCCCCACCCGTTATCTGACTAATGATGCTTGTGTTCTTCTCGACAAACCCAACGTCTATGGCTCAATTTTCCGCTTTGAAGGACAAGCAACCGTTTTTAACTACCAAGGCGGTCCCAACTACCGCGATCTCTATCCCGAACCGCCACCACCGGGGATGGTTCCCTCCTGTGCGGAAGGCGGCGTTTTAGGAGTTTTACCCGGAGTAATCGGCACAATTCAAGCCACAGAAGCCATTAAAATTATCCTCGGCGCACCGGATACCCTCAGTGGTCGTTTACTGCTTTACAATGCTTGGGAAATGAAATTCCGTGAGTTAAAATTGCGACCGAATCCCATCCGTCCCGTTATTGAAAAACTAATTGATTACGAACAATTCTGCGGTATCCCGCAAGCTCAAGCACAAGAAGCAGCAGAACAGCAAAAAATGACAGAAATAACCGTAGTAGAGTTAAAGACCCTACTTGACAGCGAGGCCAATGATTACATTCTCATCGATGTGCGTAATCCCAACGAGTACCAAATCGCTAAGATTCCCAACTCGGTATTAATTCCCTTACCCGATATCGAAAATGGTGCGGCAATTCCCAAAATTAAGGAATTAGTCAACGGTTATCGTCTCATCGCCCATTGTAAGATGGGGGGACGTTCCGCTAAAGCCCTCGCTATCCTCAAAGAGGCAGGTATCGAAGGAATTAACGTTAAAGGTGGTATCAGCGCCTGGAGTCGCGAAGTCGATTCCACTGTACCAGAATACTAATTTTGGGTTTTAGGGTTTTGGGGTGTTAGGGTGTTAGGGTTTTGGGGTATTAGTCGAATTCCCCCATCTCCCCATCACCCCATCACCCCACTTCATAATTCATAATTCATAATTTCTTCCCCCCATCACCCCACTTCATAATTCATAATTCATAATTTCCTACCCCCATCACCCCACTTCATAATTCATAATTCATAATTTATAATTCCCTCTCCCCATTCCCCCATCACCCCATTCCCCCATTGCCCGTGAATCTGTTAAGATCAAGGCCAGTTAGCCTTAAAATCTTCGGTGTGAGCGAACGATGAAAAACCATATTAAAAAAATTGCTAGTTGGAGTGCGATCGCTGCTATTTCCCTTGGCTTAGTAGAAATGAACCGAGCAGCGATCGCATTTGGCAACAATAATCAATTTAGTGCCTGTATCAGTCAGATTGTCGGCACGGGAGTCAGTCCCCAAGATGCCGCCACCGCTTGTTCAGAAGCATTAATTCCTAAAGAATTATCCCGGTGTGTGGTGATGATTAAATCCAAAACCCCGATCAATGGTAATCTGGCTCTGCAAGCTTGTTTTCAGGTGCGTCGTCCCATCGACCTAGCTAATTGTGTGGTCGATATCCATCGCGCTGCCCCCTTGTTTGCCGCTAATTCCCTCAAACAAACGGAAACAGAAACAGCCAAGGAACCCGATAAATTAGGGATTTCTACACAGATTTTAGATTCCTGTCGTCAAAGTTTATTACCCGGTCGCTTTTCCCAATGCGTCATCGCTGTCAGTCGTGATGTGGACAAAAATAACCCCTCCCAAGCTTTACAAACCTGTTTAAGTGCCGAGGATTTCCCCAGGGATCTATTCCCCAGTTATCCCCAAAATCAAGACCAGAGACCTTAATCAAGATTATTTCAACGAATGTGCCAGATTCCCTACCCAAACTCTTAGCGGGGTAGGGAAGGAATTAAAACTATGCCTTTAAGTTGGAATGAAATTAAAAATCGCGCCATCGCTTTTCAAAAAGAGTGGCAAGGAGAGACTTCAGAAAAGGCAGAATCTCAATCTTTTTGGAATGATTTTTTTAATGTCTTTGGCATTTCACGGCGTAGGGTAGCCAGTTTTGAGCA
>NZ_SFBY01000091.1:0-8425 GCF_007095505.1 Microcystis sp. M_QC_C_20170808_M3Col | reverse complement strand
AAATAAAGCTTATTAAAAGAATAAGTTATGGATTTACCAATTTTGAACATCTTCGACTTAAGCTGTTTGCTTGCTTTAATTCATAACAAAAATTAACACACGAAAACCAGAAGAGCCAATTATCTTCTAGTACAAAGGTTAATAGTTCTCCTTTTGGAATGTTTTTATATTCGATCGGTGCAAAATGACAGGAACTAATATCGCATTTATGATTGATAATTTTTTGAATATCAACAAAATCTGATAGAGTATAACCTAAGTCATTCTTTTTGTAATGATAGGGATTCCAGATACCTGCTTCTATCTTACAGGTATCTACTATTGTAAAAAAAGTATGCCCGTTTTTTTTCATTGTTTTTATACTTAAATACCGAGAACTTTGGCGACTTCCTTGTTTTCTAGCAATTTTTTTAGATCGTTGCTTTCTGTCTTTTTTTGCTGATTGTTCAGGGGGATGCCAATTGAAGAAATATTAGAAAAAATCGTCTTTTTATTTATTGTATTTTTACTTTTTTTGTCCAAGACAATAATATCGGCACGAGTCGTGGTATTTGAAGTTGATTGAAAAACGCCTTCAGGTAATATTATAACGGCGGTTAATAACCAACTTCTCTCGACACTTTGACGTAACTTTTCATACTCTTTATTCGAGATAATTGAATGAGGCAAAAGACAAACTAAACGTCCGTCAGGCTTTAATAACTCTAGAGCTAAATCAATAAATAGAGCATCGCTATTTCTATAGCCTAAATTGAATAAGTCGCTTTGAGATTCTAACAAGTCTATTGGCAGTGAAAACGGTGGATTTGCTACAATGTAATCTACTTGACCAAATAGTGTTTGAATTTCTTGATCGGGGTGATAAATATTCGAGGTAAATCGAGAAATCTTTTGACTCTTATTGACATTTATTTTTAAAACTAATTCCGTTAAACAAACCAACATCTCATCTACATCATTGGCAATGAGATGACAAGGTGTACATTGCCAACGTTCTCCAGCTTCTTTTAAAAAAGTTCCACTGCCACAAGTAGGATCCATTATTAAAGCATCCGATTTAATAGGAAGCATACTGACCATTTGTTCTGCTATTGCGTGTGGGGTAAAAAACTTTCCCGTAATATCTCGAAATCTTTTAGCCAAAAAATACTGATAAAAAATCGGTAGATTTTTCCCATTAATATCTTTTTTGATATGACAATGAATTTTTTCCTGAAGAGTCTTGTCTTGAAATACAATTTCTGATACACACCGCCCTTTCGTAATAATCTTAGCAAGCTTTTTAGTAGTTTCAATGGCAAAAACATCAATGTAAGAATAGGCAATTACATTGAATACATCTTCCCCTTCATAGCCAAACTGTCTAAAAGCTAACTCTATATCTTTAAGAATTTTAGTTTCTAACATTTTTTTACTAGCAAACAGTATCTTGAAGATTTGAATATTAAGAAAAGTTTAAGGGGCTTATTCAGCCCCCCATGAAACCCTAACTACCGCCAATCCTTGCCACATCGCGTGCATTAGCTTCAAAAGCCGCATCGAGGGCAGAATCACCAGTTAAACCCGAATCTAACGCCTCTTTAATACACTGCAACATCCGCTTATAATCCTTGGGCATTACTTTAACAAACTTGGGCAACATTTCCGACCAATTTGCTAAAACCAGTGCCGCTTTTTGACTATGGGTGTAATCAGCATGACGTTGAATTAACTCGCGTAAATCGTCGATTTCTTCCCCTTCTAGCGCCTCTAAAGCTACCATTTGGGTATTGCAACGAGTGGCGAAATCCCCCGACTCATCGAGGACGTAGGCCACACCACCACTCATTCCGGCGGCGAAATTGCGACCGGTGGGCCCTAAAACAACGACTTTACCCCCCGTCATGTACTCGCAAGCGTGGTCGCCAACGGACTCAACCACCGTAATCACCCCAGAGTTACGCACCCCAAAACGTTCCCCGGCAACCCCAGAAATATACACCTCACCACTGGTCGCACCGTATAAAGCCACGTTACCGATGATAATATTCTCCTCGGCCACAAAAGTGGAACCTTTGGGCGGATAAACGATGATTTTGCCACCGCTTAAACCCTTACCCACATAATCATTAGCATCCCCTTCTAACTCCAGTGTCACTCCTTTGGGAACAAAAGCACCGAAACTCTGCCCCGCGCTGCCCTGAAAATGGAGATGTACGGTATCTTCCGGTAAACCCTCCCAGTGACGTTTAGTGATTTCGTTGCCTAAAATCGTCCCCACCACGCGGTTAATATTTTTAATCGGTAGTGTCGCTTTGACTTTTTCGCCTTTTTCAATGGCATCTTTGCATAAATCCAGTAAAACTGTTAGATCCAAGGACTTATCTAAACCGTGGTCCTGGGGAATCTGACAATAACGTCCTACCTCTGGCTCTACCTCCGGTTGATAGAGAATCGGAGTTAGGTCAATTCCTTTCGCTTTCCAATGTTCTACAGCCTGTTTCGGCTCTAATACATCAGTTCGCCCCACCATTTCATTTAAGGTGCGGAATCCCAATTCGGCCATAATTTCCCGCACTTCCTGGGCGATAAATTTCATGAAATTCACCGTATATTCAGGATCCCCGATGAAATTCTTCCGTAATAACGGATCTTGGGTCGCTACCCCCGCCGGACAGGTATTAAGATGACAAACCCGCATCATAATACAGCCTAACGTTACCAGTGGCGCGGTCGAAAAACCGAATTCTTCGGCCCCCAATAGGGTCGCTACCACCACATCGCGGCCGGTTTTCATCTGACCATCGGTTTCCACCGCAATGCGACTGCGAAGATTATTTAACACCAATGTTTGATGGGTTTCTGCTAGTCCCAACTCCCAGGGTAAACCCGCGTGTTTAATCGAGGTTTGGGGAGATGCACCGGTCCCACCATCGAAACCAGAGATTAAAACCACGTCTGCGTGAGCTTTAGCGACTCCGGCGGCGATTGTACCGACTCCCACCTCAGAAACCAGTTTTACGCTCACTCTCGCCGCACGATTGGCATTTTTTAGGTCATGAATCAACTCCGCTAGGTCTTCAATGGAGTAGATATCGTGGTGGGGTGGGGGAGAAATTAAACCGACTCCGGGGGTGGAGTGACGGACTTTGGCAATCCAAGGATAGACTTTTTTACCCGGTAATTGACCGCCTTCGCCCGGTTTTGCCCCCTGGGCCATTTTTATCTGCAATTCTCGCGCTTGGGAGAGGTAAAGACTGGTGACACCAAAACGGCCGGAAGCCACCTGTTTAATGGCACTATTTTTCGAGTCTCCCTGTTCATTTGTCCAAGTGTAGCGCTCGGAATCTTCGCCCCCTTCCCCGGTGTTCGACTTGCCACCGATACGATTCATGGCAATAGCGAGGGATTCGTGGGCCTCTTTGGAAATGGACCCGTAACTCATGGCCCCGGTTTTAAAGCGTTTCATAATCGCTTCAATCGGTTCCACTTCTTCGATGGGGATACTTTCCCGGTTTTTAAAGGTTAATAGTCCCCGCAGGGTGAAGAATTTTTGATTCTGTTGGTTGACCAGTTGGGAATACTGCTTAAAGAGGTCGTATTTGCCCAATTTTACCGCTTGTTGCAGGGTATGAATGGTTTCTGGGCTAAAGAGGTGCGCTTCCCCGTCCTTACGCCATTGATATTCACCGCCAATATCGAGGGTATGCACGTTCACGTCCCGGTCGGGGAAAGCGTGGCCATGTCTGAGTAGGGATTCTTTGGCAATAATTTCTAAATCGGCCCCTTCAATGCGGGAAGCTGTCCAAGTAAAATAGCGATCGACTACCGATCGATTTAAGCCGATAGCCTCGAATATTTGCGCTCCACGGTAGCTTTGCAGGGTAGAAATGCCAATTTTAGAGGCCACTTTAATTACGCCCTTGGTGGCGGCTTTTATGTAGTTTTTACAGGCGGTTGGGTGGTCAACTCCTACCAATAATCCTTCCTCGATCATACTGCCGAGGGTGGCAAAGGCTAGATAGGGATTAATCGCACCGCAACCATAACCGAGGAGAAGGGCGTAGTGATGCACTTCCCGGGGTTCGCCCGATTCTAAGACAAGGCCGACTCTGGTGCGGGTTCCCTGCCGGATGAGATGATGGTGTAAACCGGCAACGGCCAGCAGTGAGGGAATCGGGGCGTGATTTTTATCGATACCTCGATCGCTTAAAATAATAATGCTCGCGCCCGCTAAAATTGCCTCGTCCACCTCTTGACAAATTGCCTCAATTGTGCTACGCATTCCCTCGACTCCCGAAGTGGGATCGAAGAGAATGGCAATAGTAACGGTTTTAAATTCGCTATTGCCCTGTAAACGAGCTAATTGGGCGTTAGTGAGGATGGGAGAGTTAAGTTTAATCAGGTGAGAGCTTTCTGGCTGCGGATCCAAGAGATTTCTTTCCGCACCGATAGTGGTGATGGGAGAGGTGATAATTTCCTCGCGAATCGAGTCAATCGGGGGGTTAGTGACTTGGGCGAATAACTGCTGAAAGTAATCATAAAGCAGTTTTGGCCGATCGGACAAGACGGCTAGGGGCGTATCGGAACCCATGGAACCCACTGCTTCCACTCCATCCCGGCCCATGGGGGCTAATAAAAGACGTAATTCCTCAAAAGTGTAACCGAAAGCGGTTTGCTGTTGAATTAGGGAAACAGGAGTTTCAGGTGAGGCAGTTTCCACAGCCGGTAAATCGTCTAAATTGACTAAATTTTCGTTTAACCACTGGCGATAGGGATGAGCTTTGGCAATACCTTCTTTTATCTCCTCGTCGGCCACGATACGACCTTCTTTCATATCCACAAGGAACATCCGGCCGGGTTGCAGACGACCTTTAAAAGCGACGCGTTCCGGTTCAATGGGTAAAACTCCCGCTTCCGATGCCATAATTACTAGGTCATCCTTGGTGACGTAGTAACGGGAAGGACGTAAACCATTGCGGTCTAACACTGCTCCCATCATCGTACCATCGGTAAAAGCGATCGAGGCCGGACCATCCCAGGGTTCCATCAAACAGGAATGGTATTCATAAAAAGCTTTTTTCTCATCACTCATCGATTCGTGGGCTGCCCAGGGTTCAGGAATCATCATCATGACAGCGTGAGGAAGAGAGCGCCCCGATAAAACCATTAATTCTAGGGCATTATCAAAAATTAAGGAGTCACTACCCTCGATATTAATGACTGGCTGGATTTTTTTGATGTCTTCCCCGAACAAGGGTGAGGCAAACATCGACTGACGGGCGTGCATCCAGTTAATATTACCTCGCAGGGTATTAATTTCGCCATTGTGGGCAATATAACGGTAAGGGTGGGCGCGTTCCCAACTGGGGAAGGTATTGGTACTAAAACGAGAATGGACTAATCCTAAAGCGCTTTCAAAGTCGGGGTCGTGTAAATCGGGAAAATAGTCCCCCACCTGTACCGGCATTAATTGCCCTTTATAGACAATGGTACGACTAGAAATACTGCAAGGATACCAGTAACGATTAAAGGATTGACGACTGAGGTGGGAACGTTTGCGAATAACGTATAATTTGCGTTCAAAGGCCAGATCATCACTTAAATTGGCATTGCGTTCGATGAAAACCTGTTCGATAAAGGGTTCGGTAGATTTGGCCGAATTGCCCAAACTAGAGTTATCCGTGGGAACATCACGCCAACCGAGAACTTTTAACCCCTCTTCGGCGGCGATTTTCTCGAATTGCTGCCGACCTTTCTGGCGAATTTCGGCATCAGGGGCCGTGTAGAGCATTCCTACCCCATATTGTCCCGCTGCCGGTAAGGTAAAGCCTAGATTACTGGTCACTTTCCGGAAAAATAGGTCGGGGATTTGGCACAAAATACCCGCTCCATCTCCGGTATTTTTTTCCGCACCGCACGCGCCACGGTGATCGAGGTTTAGTAAAATTGTTAAGGCTTGTTCAACAATATCGTGGGACTTTTTACCCGTTTTATGAACGATAAAACCGACACCACAAGCATCATGTTCGAATTGGGGATCGTATAGTCCTTGTTTCCGTGGAGTTTGATTGTTATTCATTTTGTCTAATAGCCTAGCAGTCTGGAAGGGAATGGCCTAGAGGGTGAGCCAGAGTAGCGATTCTAGGTATATCAATTCTGTATCCAGACTGGACCTTCGGTCTTATATCTTAAGGAAATGTTTCGATGTCACAAGGGTTCCTTTACACCGAATCCAACTTCCGACCATTCTAGAACCTAAAAATGGGTCACGGCGATTTTTCTTGGCGATTAAATATATCGAACTTGGTTTCGCATTTCGTCCGCAGTCACTCGATCAAGAATAACGAGTAAACGGTTCGCCATCTCTCGCGGAGGGCGACGGACGGCGAAAATCACCCCGTAATGGGTTCGATTGGCATCGAAGTAATCGCGAACCAGTTCTTCAAAATCGGTTCGGTTGTGAGTGACTAAGGTTCTTCCCTGACTCACCGCGTGAGCGAGTTGTGCTTTATCTGTGGCGTTAAGTTGTCCCGCATCCCTCGCAGTAATCGCGTCAAACCCCCTCGCTCTCAACAACTCGGCGATTAAAACGTTAACATCTTCATCTAGATAGAGACGGATAAAGAGATTATTCACGAATTTTTTAGCAGCGGATCGATTAAGTCGTCGGGAATGCGGTTACGCTCGATATAAGCGTTAATTTCCTCTAGATGGTCGCTGTAATAGGTCAACGCACTGAAAATCTGACTTAACGTCAGATGGGGCATTCCTAGGGGGATTTCTTCGGGAGCGACTCCCAGACGCCAAGTTTCGACGATGGCGCGGACGGGTGTACGCGTTCCTTTGATAATTGGTTCCCCGCGTAAAATCTCGTCGTCTCGAACGATGTAGAGATATTCGGTCGCTTGAACCATCGCGGTTTTCTGGAGTGGATATCGTTTAGTTTATCGTATCGATCGAACCCCTGACTATTCCCAATAAATATCGGTTCGGTTACTTCAGCCACCCGCTCTCACTTGCGGCGATTGTTTCGCTCTCTCTCTCCATTTTTTAGAATTTTCCGTAATTACCTCGCCCATTGTTCGGGCTTTTTCCGCCGCATCCCGTGCCATTTCCAGAATTTCCTCTAGTTCTCGTTCATTTAGTCCTGTTTCTTTCTCTTCTATCACCCTAAACCCTCCAAGCGATTTTTAAGCTTATCAAAAATGTCGGGGTGAAGACCGAGCGGAGCGGTTTGATTGGGACATTTCGATAATTACAAGAGGTCGTGACGTATTTTCCCGAGTACCCGCTTCAAAATCTCCAGATCCTCCCTACAAATCCGATAAATTTCCTCCGGATCGATGTCAAAATAATCGTGGGCGAGAATATTTCTGATTCCCTTAATCTCCGACCAGGGAATTTCCGGGTAGCGATTCGCTAAACTCTCTCCCATTAGCCGATCGAGTCTTCTAATATTTTCACTAATTGCGATCAACATCATACTAATGCCATCCAATCGATCGAGTCCATCATCATCGGCGATGAAATCATCGGCTTTTTGAATCTGGGTAAATCGCCGCTCGATCCGGCGGATCGCCTCTTCAAGCTCTAGTAATAACTCGAATAGAAGCGATCGATCACACATAGATAGCCTCTCGATCGATCCGCGCCTTGAGGTAAGGATTCAGGGAATCCCGATAGCGGATCACGTCCACTTCCCGTCCGAATAGTTTCTCTAGTTCGGCTTTCAGTCTGACTCTTTTAAGCAGATCGGGGGGCATACATACCACTATATCTATATCGCTCGTCGGTCGGTTTTCCTCTCTGGCTACCGAGCCGAAAATACCGATTCGATCGAGCGCGTATCGTTCCTCCAGTTCGGGTTTCAGGGTTCGTAAACGTTCCAATATCTCGTTGGCAGTGATTTTATCTACCATCCAATTTATAGCCTACTGATTTAGCGATCAACAATCTTCAGTTTAGCGCGATCGGCAACAGAAGCCACTAGGGTAGTCGAAGGAAAGTCTTCCCATAGCTACTTAGTAAGTGTGTTCGCATTAACTATCCGGAAATTATTAGAAGTAGTAACAATATCATTATCAGCCTATTGTGTCAATCCTTGAAATATTTGTATTATTTATATCCTGTCGCTCTTTCAATTACCTGATTCGAGGTTCGGGATCGCTCCTATAATCGAAGAAATACTCGATCGCTATCTCGATCCCCTTCGATCAGTTCTTTCCGCTCTTTCTCTCCATTTTTTTGAATTTTCCGTAATTACCTCGCCCATTGTTCGGGCTTTTTCCGCCGCATCCCGTGCCATTTCCAGAATTTCCTTCCCGTTCATTAGACCTCTTGCATAATTTTTTTATGGTATAATATAAGGTTTTGCTTTTTTCTCAATTCTTAGATTGAAGTGGAAAAAAGAATAAAATGTGATCTTAGGTCAGGAAATCATCTA
>NZ_SFBY01000090.1:0-2728 GCF_007095505.1 Microcystis sp. M_QC_C_20170808_M3Col | reverse complement strand
TGTTTCAGTTTTTCTATTAAGCTCAACATATATTTTAAAGTTGCCGGTCACTTCTCATTTTACAAAGACAGTGATCCGTTTTACTTTTGATATTCTGATGGGAGAATGAAACAGCCCTACCCCAACCCCCACCGAAAAACTTTTTCAGCAGACCCTATTTACCTCCTTATTCTCCCGAATTCTCTCCTATTGAAAACTTTTGGTCAAAAGTGAAAGCGACGTTAAGAAAACTGAAGGCGAGAACTTACAAAGACTTAATAGAAGGGATTGAATTGGCTATGTTAGAAGTTACTCAAAAAGATATTCGCAATTGGTTTACTCACTGTTGCTACTGTACCTCATAAGTCAGAGAATTGCTATATATTCCCGTAAATACTCTAAGGTCATCAAGATTTGGTCTTCTAGACTTAATTTACTTGGTCTTCCCGATTTTTTTTGCAGAACTTTTTCGGCAGCCAAAACCTTCACCATATCCTTAAATGTTTCAGGATATACTCCACAAAAGCGTTTAAACTCTTCTGGATTCAAATTTTTTACTTTTTCGTAAGTCATGGTTTTTCTGAGTCTTTTACTTTATTGTACATAATCAGTTCCTATTTTTGCAGGAGGTCTATGGTGGGGGATGTTTGAGAGACTGACGGTAGCCCGCCTCAACAGATTCTAGGGAAAATTCTGGTTTTCCTTATATCCGACATTCCGCACATCTTCATATACTTTTATATATTTTTACATTCCCCAAGATGTTTTGACGAAAAACCTTGATTGTAGAAACTACTATTGAGAACATTTTCAATAATTGATTTTTTCTGAGAAAAAAATTTACAATTCTTCACCTTGATAAAAATCCATGATTGTAGCTATAATCCTTACTGGCAAAGGGTTGTCAGCAATATATTAGTAAAAATTATCAATTGAATGTTAAGAAGTGCGGAAAGTGGGTTATATTAGTGAACCAATTGTAGTCATACTAACAATCATGAAATTGTACTATGCTAGTCCATCCCAAGAGGTTCCGGAAAAAGCCGGTAATTTTGGAGATCAACTCAATCCGTGGTTATGGCCGAAACTACTCCCTGGTGTTTTTGATGATGATGAAAGGGTCGCTTTTGTCGGGATCGGTACTTTAATCAACCAGAGATTAAAGCGCAGGCTGCCCAATACCAATTTGCGAATAATATTTAGTTCTGGAGTAGGTTATGGGAATTATTTAAAACAACTGGATGAAACCTATAAGGTTTACTGTGTTCGCGGGCCTTTGTCCGCTAATTGGTTGGGAATTTCCTCTGATTTAGCCATAATCGATGGGGGAGTGTTGGTCAGTCGTCTATCTCAGCCCGAGCGAAAGATTAAATATAAATATTCCTATATGCCTCATTACAATTTTGCTGGTGAGGGGTGGGAAAAGGCTTGTAAGAGTTTGAATTTCGGCTACATAGATCCTACCTGGTCAGTGGAGAAGGTGATAGAATCTATCTGCCAAACGGAAGTGATTTTGGCGGAAGCGATGCACGGAGCGATTATTGCCGATGCCTATCGGGTTCCTTGGGTGCCAGTCACGAGCCATCCGTCAATATTATCCTTCAAGTGGCAGGATTGGTGCGCCTCGGTAAATTTAGAATATCAACCCCTGTTGATGAAGCGTTTGCATCATCCTAACCTCACCAGAGATATTCTAACCCCGCTTCGCTCGGTGCGTGATCGCTATCGCCAGAAGGTGTCCGCCGCACAACTAGCATCAATTGCCAAAAACGCTCGCCCTTTGTTAAGTGATTCTAAGCTTCTTGAATCTTTAACCGCTAGACTAGGAGAAAAACTCGAAGATTTCAAGAATGACTGGAAAAAAGGCGATTTTTCCTGACTTACTAACTAAGAATGTTGCAATTTTGCCCTTCTGTGATTACTTTTGAAAAATGATATATAGCGTTTCCCTCATATGTGAGGTACAGTTTACCCCTTGCCGATTAAGCTTTTCGGGATTGAGAATGTACCTCTTGTAAACAGGAAACGCTATAACTTAATCAGACGCCCTTGGAAAAGTGCCTCGAATCTCTTGGGACACTTGAGTGTTGGGCTATAGCTGACAAAATGGGTACCCCCATACTTCGAGAAACTCAAACTCAACTTGCCAAACGATTCCTGAATGCTGCTTTTTGATTCCCATCTAAATTAATTACTACCACTAAAAACAACTTCGGGGAATTTTAACTGTGCATCGGCCATGGGGATTTGTCGGCCTTGATTGCGTAACTCTTGCCAAAAATTAATTACTTCTGTGGCTTTGTTGAGAACATCAACGCGATCGGACTCATCAATCCAGTGTTTTGCTTCTAACTCCTCTTGCAGTTGCTGCCAAGCATCATTGCGCGGCCAGAAAAAATAAGCGGTCAGGGGGCTAGTTCCTTTGCCGACCACCTGATCTACAGCGATCGCTACGTTCTGATCTAACCACAATACTTTTAAAATAAACTTTGATTCGGAACTGACTGTCATTGTTAATCGTTAATCGTACAATTCTCGATTATATCATCTTTTGAGTCAATTTTACGAAGTCAGTTTTTAACCATTTTTTCCGATTTTTTCGCTAATAACCGCTTTGACATCCTCGCCGCCGTAAAACGGACGGTGATTCCCAAACCTCACGATTTGGGTTTCTGCTTCTTTCCCTTGCGGGGTTCCGCACCTGCCTTAACAGATTTACTCTGTTCTGGTCTTATGGTCGCGACCCGGA
>NZ_SFBY01000009.1:0-2755 GCF_007095505.1 Microcystis sp. M_QC_C_20170808_M3Col | reverse complement strand
ATACCGATATTTTCTAGGTGTAGATAGCCTTGAATAGAGGTTCCTTCTAGGTTCAAAAATTTGTCAAGTATCATAAGTAAAATACTCTCGTTTTTGGGTATTCTATCAAATCTTAACTCGATTGTCTATCTTTTGGTATTAACCTGTTTGTGTCTTAAGTCTTTCCCCGTATGGATTTCAGCTACTTTTAGGCGTAGGCACGGGAGCATCCCACTTTTGTACTAAGTATAAATACTTAAGCGATCGGGGGAAGACAAATAGGAGATAAAATGACTCCAACTGAAATCCAAGAACTCAATGAGCATCTACGAGCTGTAGCGGCAATTTTATTCCGTAATACCCCAGAAGAAAAGCGGCAAGACTTTGAAAGTATTGAACGAACCTTGAGAGAGCAGATACTCACTCAAGTTACTCCGGCTATTGGAAGTTTTTTTTGAAGCAGCAACCGGAACCACAGCCGGGCGAGTTAGAAAAGTAATCAGTTGTCTTGGGAAAGTAGAAATTACCGAGCGACAAGCAGAAAAACTGGAACTAAAAAAGAATAGCCGTCTGAGCCCGTTGCTGGAGAAATGCTGTCTAAGATTAGTGGCAAATGAATCCTTTGAAAATGCGGAAAAGGATATAGAGATAATGACGGGAATGAAAGTATCTCATAGCAGCCAACAGCGATTAGTACAACGCTACGAATTTGCCGAAACTGAAGCCAAAGAGACAGTAGATAGTCTTAGTATTGATGGCGGTAAAGTCAGCCTGAGAACTGATTTGGGAGAGCAAAGTGAGTGGCGAGACTATCAGGCAATTATGTTACATGGACAAGTAGGTGCTGGTTTTTTTCAAGCCAATCAAGAATTAATAGATTGGGCAAATAGTCAGCCATTAGCTGAAGTTATTACTTGTCTAGGAGATGGTCATGATGGCATTGGGAACATCCTCGCTAAAATTGGCAAGAGTGAGAGCAAAAGAGAAGTGTTAGATTGGTATCATTTAAAGGAGAATTTGTCTAAAATTGGCGGCTCAAATGCACGAATCAAACAAGTTGAAAATTATTTATGGTCGGGGAAGATAGAATTAGCATTGGCCAAGTTTGAAGGTTTGGAAGGAAAAGAAGTCAAGAATTTAAGCGCTTATTTGAACAAACATCGCCAGCGAATTCCTAACTATAAATTGTATCAGGAATTAGGCATTTGTATTGGCTCAGGAGGGGTCGAATCAACGATTAAGCGCATCGGTCTCAGGATGAAAATATCAGGAGCGCAGTGGAAAGCGGAAAATGTCCCGCAGTATCTAAAATTACGTTGTGCCTACCTTAATCAGAAGATTGCCTAAGTATTTATATTCATTGCATGAATGGGATGCTCCCTGATTACGTAGGCACTCTCATCGAATTTTATTTGAAGTTAATTATTTGCATAACAATTCCCGAAGAGCCAGCAATCCTGTGAAAGAGGATTTAGATTTCTTAAAGATCCTTGATTTTTTGCTGATAGTTTTTTTGTAAAAAATCCCGAAAGAATTGAAACAATGTTATTTTTAATGTCCCTTTGTTTATTAGTTTATAATTTGGGGCAACGAGAATTGAGAAATAGCTTAAAAATATTAAAAATCGGAGTTAAAAATCAACTAGATAAGTTAACGATTAATCCTACATTAAGATGGATATTTCAATGCTTTTAAGGTATCCACATTCTGAGCTTAGATGGAGTCAATAAATTGTTAATTTAACAGAAGAACGTCATTTTATCTGAGAATTTCTGCCCTCCTGTTGTCAAAAATATTATCTCTTTTCTGAGTTTAAACAATAAACTCATCAATTTCATAACAAATTATCAATCTTATGGGGAGAATAAATACTCCTCTAATTTCTATTGTCTGGTTTCTGTTGTTTGGGTGCAAACCTTAGAAAAAACGACTTTTTGTCGAGTTCTTGATTTTTTTGGCTCTACCGAACCTGTCATGTAAAACTATTAATAACTCATGCTTATAAAGCTTGTATACTAAGGCTTTGAGTTTTTGTTAAATTGATATTTATCAACTTTAGAGCATTGCTGGGCAGAGAGGGAGCTTGAGGAATTTTCTACAGTGTAAGTTCGGAAGAACCATTTTTTTTGCCACTTTTTCCCTAATTTTTCCCGACTTTATCTCTTTGTCTTAGTTATGTTTTTTGTATTACACTTTGAAGTGCGGAATGTAGGATATTAGCTTTCGTAAGCCTCAAAGAGCCAATGATAGTTTGCTAGAAGACAATATTATCTATCATTATAGAGATCGAGACTTAGTTGGATTAACTGTCTTGAAAGCTTCGGATTTTAACAGTGGAGATAGTGAAAATAAAATTAATGGCTCTGAAAATCCTGAAATGGGTTGACAATTTGGTCAGGGTGGTTTAGAATACCGCGAGTTAACAGTAAATTCGTTTATGGCTGACTTCCAACTAACCACTCCTGTCGCCTTCCTGATTTTTAATCGACCTGATACGACGACGAGAGTATTTGAAGCCATTCGTCAGGCTAAACCACCTAAGTTATTAGTGGTTGCCGATGGTCCCCGTCCAGATAGACCGGATGATGTTGAAAAGTGTAAGGCGGCTCGTGCTATTATTGATAAGGTAGATTGGGATTGTGAGGTGTTGACTAATTATTAGACCTCTTGCATAATTTTTTTATGGTATAATATAAGGTTTTGCTTTTTTCTCAATTCTTAGATTGAAGTGGAAAAAAGAATAAAATGTGATCTTAGGTCAGGAAATCATCTATAA
>NZ_SFBY01000089.1:0-22756 GCF_007095505.1 Microcystis sp. M_QC_C_20170808_M3Col | reverse complement strand
AAAAACTGGCAATAATAACCGTCAGCACGTCTAACAACTCTTACCCGTTTAATCTGTTGTTCTGAATAATAAACTAAGGTTTTTTGACTACACCATAAATCAAATTCTCCTGCTTTAAAGCCATCGGTGAACTTAATTTTACGTCTATCATCTGATAGTTGGTAGCCTGTTAGTTTGTATTCAACCGAACGGCTATGCTTTTTGAACCGAGGAAAACCTTTTTTCCCTGGTATCTTAGCATGACAATTCTGATAAAACCGATTAATTGATTGCCAAGCTCTATCAGCAGCCGATTGACGAGCTTGAGAGTTTAATTTATTAACCCAAGGTGTCTCTTTATTCTTAGCTAGTACCGCACAAAGTTTTTGGAGATCATTGCGAGTTGTCCCTTGATTGTCCATCCAATAACGAACACAAGAGTTACGCACAAACTGAGATGTTCTAATTGCTTCATCAAGCCGGTGATATTGTTCTGGTGTCCCGTTTTTTAGCTTTGCTTCTACGACTAGCATCTAACAATCCTCGACCCTTGGCTAGGTTAAGTATAACAGAGTTCGCCGTTTACCCACAGATGGTGTTGATATTCTGGTCGGATTTCATCCCCCGCTAATTTTGTTGAGTATCTTGTCGAAAAATGTAGCGGGGGCATTCATCCGACATTTTAGGTAATCCCAAGGGGAAAATCCATCTCCGGCAAAAATCAAAAACTGCCCCGAGAAGCAGATAACCGATCACTGTTCACCGATAACTTTTATTTACCCATACCTAACTGCTGGGCCTTTTGATAGACTTTCCCCTCCGTCAGCAGCGAAGGGGCAATCACCACTTCCACCTGTTGCATTTCCTTTAAGTTCTTAGCACCCAAAGTTCCCATACTGGTTTTCAGCGCCCCCAAGAGGTTATGAGTACCATCATCTAATTTTGCCGGTCCAACGAGGATTTCGGCAATAGTTCCCGTACTGCCCACGCTAATTCGGGTCCCCCGGGGTAGAACTAGGCTAGGTGTGGCCATACCCCAGTGAAAACCGCGGCCAGGGGCCTCCACGGACCTGGCAATGGGAGAACCAATCATCACCGCATCGGCGCCACAGGCGATACATTTGCAGATATCACCGCCGGTAATAATGCCGCCATCGGCAATAACGGGGACGTATTTACCGGTTTCTTGGAAAAAATCGTCCCTAGCGGCGGCACAATCGGCCACAGCAGTGGCTTGGGGAACTCCCACCCCTAAAACGCCGCGAGAAGTACAGGCAGCCCCGGGACCGATACCGACCAAAACCCCGGCTGCCCCGGTTTTCATCAGGTTAAGGGCGACTTCGTAGGTGACGCAGTTGCCCAAAACCACGGGAATGGGCATTTCTTGGCACAGTTGTACTAAATCGAGGGGGGTGATAGCTTCCGGGGATAAATGGGCAGTGGAAACAACGGTTGCTTGGACAAAGAGAATATCGGCCGCTGCTTGGGCGACGATAGCACCGTATTTGACGGCACCGGCTGGGGTGAGGCTAACTGCCGCAATACCGCCTTTTTCTTGAATTTCTTGGATACGAAGTTCGATTAGTTGCGGTTTAATCGGTTCTGCGTAGAGTTCCTGCATTAAACCGACGAATTCTGATTTGCCGACCGCCGCAATGCGATCGAGAATCGGGTTAGGATCTTCGTAACGGGTTTGAATTCCTTCGAGGTTTAGTACCCCTAGCGCCCCCAACTCGGAGAGAAGGACAGCCATTTTAGTATCCACCACCCCATCCATAGCGCTGGCGATAATCGGGATTTCCCGCTCGATATTACCGAGAGACCAACGGGTATCGGCTAAACTAGGATCGAGGGTTCGCACTCCGGGTACAAGTGCGATTTCATCGATACCGTAAGCTCTACGGGCTGTTTTGCCCCGACCAATAATTGTATCCACGTTTCTATACTATTTCAGACCTATTTAGCCTAGACTAGCAAATTTCGCACCATCTCGAAAAGCTTTTCGGTATTATGGCTGACTAGGCCCTGGGAAAATAATCGCCGCAGTCGATCGCTTGTTCGGTGTTGGCGCTCCTGGGTTGTACACTACATTTGAGGCGATAATCGTTGGTAAAGTAGCGGCAGTGGGAGCAAGGGATGGAGTGCATTCGTCGGGCAACTTGCCAACTATCGCGCACGGCACTGGCTAAAGACCAGCAAACTAAAGCGATAATGGCAGCGGCGATTGAAAAACGTAAAATAATCCAGATTTCCATGGCGAGCAACTAAAATTACCTGATTTGGATAGGAATCAACCGAGGCAATCGGCATAGGGTTAGATACTGAACAGTTTACTTAGGGTTTGCGGCAAAAAGTTTGTTGGTGGGGGCAGGGTGTGGGGTGTGGGGTGTGGGGTGTAGGGTTTTACCGATTTTGAGGTAGTCAGTTACCTAATTTTCAGGGAAAAAGTACCTCAATTTTACCCCCGATCACTCCAATGGTCAGCACTTTTTGAGGGGAAAAAAGTCTAAAAGCCTTATCCAACAAGGTTTTTAGATTTATTCAGCCAACCCTACTGAAATCCAGACTAACCGTTAGCAATCACCAGACTTTTAAGCACATTTTCGGTCATCGCCGCTATTTGATCCAATTGTTCCTGATAGCGTTTTGCCTGTTTTTTGGCTTCTACCTTGCGTTTCAGGGCTTCCCGGGCTAAATCATCGCGATTTCTGCTTAAAGCTTCGATCGCTACTCGATTCCATGTTTCTGCTTCTTGAATGGCTTTTTTGTACTGGGGGTGAATTTCATCCCAACTAACCTTAAGATTGCTTAAAGCCCCTTTTAACAGGGTTTGGGCATTGTTGGGGTCGGCTCCGATTAGGGATTTTTTCAGAGGTTCGTAGAGTCCCACCGCTTGTAAATGGGTAATAATCGGGATAAATTCTTCTATCTGTTGACTTTTGCTAATACCAGTCTTACACCAAGTGGCAAAATGTTCGCAGTTGTTAAAAAGAAGATTATATTTCTGCTCCCCCAGACGACTTAGCGCCCTTTCTACCACCACATCGGGGATAAAGGAAAATCCCACCTCTACATGGCGCACCACATAGATTTTACCGCCCCTAGCAAAAGTTTCTAGGGAAGTTCGTTCGACAATCTCGCTCGGTTTTCGGTAATGAATGACGCTACCATCACCGCAATCGATGCCATGATGAGCATAAACACCCTGAAGATTGAGCAATTGCCGATAAGCGTATATTTGATCCCCTTTAGCCATATTTTTTTAGTGATAAAGTAAACAAGGAGATTATCTATTGACCCAGTTTTTCTAGTTATTAATCTTATATTTTAGAGATTATGGATGCTTTTAGTCCCTTTCCCCCTGACTGGACAGAGAATGCTGTTCACGCCTACAATTTTTGTTGTCCTTACTGTGGGGCAAAAGCTAAAGAAGCTCAGGCCGTTTGGATCAATCGCCGCGCTCCCGTTTTAGGAGAAGATTCTCGACGTAAATGGCAGGAATTCTATCATTGTCAATGCGATCGAGTTTGGTGGGCCTGGAGTAGTGATCGACCTGCGGAAAATAAGTAATTCTCAATCGGGAATGTAAAATATGGCCGATGTCTATGTTTCTTGGGATGAATACCATCGTCTGATCGAAAAATTAGCAGTAAAAATCGATCATTCTGGTTGGCAATTTGCTCAGATTGTCTGTTTAGCTAAGGGAGGATTGCGCGTTGGTGACATTCTCTGTCGTCTTTTTCGTCAACCCCTAGCCATTCTCTACGCTGCTTCCTACGGGGGGCAAAATCATCAAATTCGGGGAGAATTAACTATTTCCTCAAATTTAGCCATGATCGAAGCCCAATTAAAGAGTCCCTTGTTATTAGTGGATGATTTAGTCGATTCGGGAATCACTCTCCAAAAAACCTCGATTTTGTTACAGGAAAAATACGGGATTACCAATATCAAAACTGCGGTGATCTGGTACAAAGCGGCATCAAGAATCAAACCTGACTATTATGTGGAATATTACCCCGATAATCCTTGGATTCATCAACCCTTCGAGCGTTACGAGTTAATTACACCCAAAGACCTCCTAGAATAAATTCAGTTTAGCATCAGCGGTAGAGAGTTTCCCCTTAAAAATACCACCAAAGAAGATTCATATCTGAAATCGGCAACGTCATCTATTCTCCGTAGGATTCAGCAGTAATTTTGCCCCGAAAAACGATGTAATTATAAACTGTATAGGCTAGTAAAATTGGTATTAAAAACCCCACAAAAGTCAGCATAAACACCAAAGAACTAGGGGCGGCCGCCGCTTGATAAATTGTCACTGACGGGGGAATAATATCGGGAAAAATCAACAATCCCAAACCGAGAAAAGAGAGCATAAACAGCAATACTGTCCAGACCATGGGGGTGTTTTCTTCCTTTAGTTGCAAACTCCGCAATAATAAACCCAGTAACAGCACAGCTAAAATCGGGATGAGGATAAAGATGTAAATTAGTCGAGGATCAAATAAACGCTGACGGATATGGTCAGAAAGCAGCGGCGTACTGATGGTGATAAAGACAGCACCGATAAAAGTGGTAATAGCGGCAATTTTTGCCGTTTTATAGTGAACTTCCTGTAAATTACCTGTAGTTTTCAGAATTAGGTAAGTGGAACCCACTAAAACATAAGCTTGGATTAAAGTTAGAGACACTAGAATCGATCGCCATGTTAACCAATCAAAGGGGCCGCCGGCAAAATGACCCAATTCATCCACTTTAATGCCCTCAAAAACCGCACCGAGGGCGAATCCTTGCCCCAAAGCGGCCAAAAAACTGCCGAGTCCGAAGGCATAATTCCAGAACAACTTGCGACGAGAATGTTCACGAAACTCGAAGGAAACAGCCCGAAATAATAGCCCCACCACCATAATCACAGCAGGCAGGTATAAAGCGTTTAAAATTGTCCCGTAAGCTAGGGGAAACGCCCCAAACAGGGAACCCCCCATCAAGACAATCCAAGTTTCGTTAGCATCCCAAACATTGCCCAAGCTGGTCATTAAAATACTGCGACGCTTCTCGGAGGAGGAAGTCAGGGAAAGAATTCCCACCCCCAAGTCAAAACCATCGAGAAGGACGTAGAGAAATAGAAATAATCCCAGAATAAAAAACCAAATTTGTGGCAGAAAATACTGTAAAGGTTCCATAGTTCCTCCTATTGTTGCGCTTCTAGGGAACGAGGATTTAGTTCTGGTGAGGTCACTTTTTCCTCTTGAGTCCCCGGCAGTGGTAAGTTAAGATTTGGTCCCTGACGGATAATACGACTGCCGAAATAGAGAGCAGAAACCAAGAAAACCACATAAATCGCCGTAATTCCGATTAAAGAGGTTAAAATCTCGCCCGCAGGTAGATGAGAAGCTGCATCCACCGTCCGGATTTGATTGTAAACTGTCCAGGGTTGACGACCGACACAACGGACAATCCAACCGGTTTCCACTGCAAGATAACCCAGGGGGGCAGCAAAAACCCAAGCGCGTAGTAACCATTTTTGACTGTCGATTTTTTCGTTAGATAATTGACCGCGCAGCCATTGCCCGACAGTTACAGCCATTAAAGACGCAAGAAAAAGACCGATAGCGACCATAATCCGGAAAGAATAATAGATTAGCCCCACCATGTGCGGTCTATCTTCGTATTTCCACGTTTTTAAGCCGAGAACAGGTTCCGATAACTTGGGTTTTAACTCCAAAAGATAACCCAAAGCATTAGGTATCTTCACTTCCCAGCTATTTGTCTCCGCTTTATCCTTGGGTAAAGCGACCAAACTCCAACCGGCAGTTTCTCCTGCGGGAATGGTTTCCCATTGCGCTTCCATGGCGGCTAATTTAGCCGGTTGATAGTGATACACTTGTTCGGCACTAAGATGACCGACAAAAATTTGCAAGGGAGCGATAACAATCGCTAGAGTAAGAACAATTTTGAGAGAACGACTAAAAAAGCTAATGTGACGTTTATTGAGCAAATACCAAGCACTAATCCCACCAATGACGAAAAGAGAAGTTTCCAGAGTAGCGAAAAACATATGCAGGAAACTATTAACCATGAAGGGATTGAGAATCGCTTGTAGGTAATCTTGAACGATAAATTTACCATCCACGAAAATGCCGCCAGCAGGGGTTTGCAGCCAAGAATTAGCGGTTAAAATCCAGAAAGTGGAAAGATTAGCCCCAAAAGCGACGAGAATTGTCGCTAGGAAGTGAATTAACGGGGGAACTCGTCCCCAACCAAACAGCATAATTCCCAGAAAACTAGCCTCTAGCATAAAGGCCATGGTTCCCTCGAAACCGAGGATAGTTCCGAAAAAGTCCCCCACTGCTTCCGAAAAAGGCGCCCAATTCATGCCAAACTGGAAGGCCATGGGTAAACCAGAAGCAACTCCAATGCCGAAATTGAGAATGTAGAGTTTTGCCCAGAAGCGAGCGTGATGATAGTAGTCAGGATTGCGAGTTTTTAGCCATAATCCTTCGACAATAACTAGATAAATTCCCATACCAGTGGTTAACACCGGCCAAAGCATATGGAAAATAGCGGTAAGGGCGAATTGTATCCGCGACAAAGCGACGGGATTGGCAAGTAAATCCATGATTATAATCTTTAAACGATCGTGAAGATATCATAAGCACCTATAATACTTAGCCAGTAATGCCCTGAAAAGGCAAGGTTAAATAGGAATTATATAGATTGTTTTTAGATTTATGCGATCGCTTTGGTGTTAGTCAATGACCTTAATTAGGGGTTGCTGAAAAAGTTTTCCCTGGGGGCAGGGTGTGGGGTGTGGGGTGTGGGGTTTTACCGATTTTCAGGTGGTCAACTACCTAATTTTCAGGGAAAAAGTCCCGGAATTTTCCCCCCGCTCACTCCCATATCCAGTACTTTTTGATTGACAAAAAGTCTAAAAGTCTTACCCAACGAGGTTTTTAGATTTATTCAGCCAGATATAATTGATTAGTAACCTTGTATTATATTTGAGGGAAAACTCAGAAAAATTGCTAGAATATTAGCCTGATTAATTAATTTTCCCCTCGATCGAGTATGACTTTCTCCTCAGCCGCAGACTTTCAAGATGAATTTGATGTCATCGTCGTCGGGGCGGGCCATTCCGGCTGTGAAGCGGCCCTAGCTTGCGCCCGTCTCGGTTGTCGCACCCTTCTCCTCACCCTTAATCTCGATAAAATCGCTTGGCAACCCTGTAACCCCGCCGTCGGTGGTCCGGCTAAATCCCAATTAACCCACGAAGTGGACGCTTTAGGCGGCGAAATTGGCAAAATGGCCGACCGCACCTATCTGCAAAAACGGGTTCTTAATGCCTCTCGCGGGCCGGCAGTCTGGGCCCTACGCGCCCAAACCGATAAACGGGAATACGCGGCAATTATGAAAGGTATTGTCGAAACCCAAGCAAATCTGGTTATTCGGGAAGGCATGGCCACAGACCTGATTTTAGGGGCAAATGAGCAAGTTTTAGGGGTAGAAACCTATTTCGGCACTTGTTTCGCCGCTAAAGCCGTCATTTTAACCACTGGCACTTTTTTAGGCGGCAAAATCTGGATCGGCGGCAAGTCTATGGCAGCCGGACGCGCGGGCGAATTTGCGGCGGTGGGTTTAACAGATACCCTAAATCGTCTCGGATTCGAGACCGGTCGCCTAAAAACTGGCACTCCTGCCCGTGTGGATAAGCGTTCGGTGGATTACTCCCGTATGGAACCGCAACCGCCCGATGACGAGGTACGTTGGTTTAGTTTTGATCCCGATGTCTGGATCGAACGAGAACAAATGAACTGTCATCTCACCCGCACCACGGCGGCAACTCATCAATTAATCAGAGATAATTTACATTTATCCCCCATTTATGGCGGTTTTATTGACTCCAAAGGTCCGCGTTATTGTCCCAGTATTGAGGATAAAATCGTCCGTTTTGCCGATAAAGAAAGTCATCAAATTTTTATCGAACCAGAAGGGCGCGATATTCCCGAACTTTATATCCAAGGGTTTTCTACGGGACTGCCGGAAAATGTTCAATTAGCCATGCTGCGGACTTTACCCGGTTTAGAAAACTGTGTGATGTTGCGTGCTGCCTATGCAGTGGAATACGATTATTTACCGGCAACTCAGTGTTATCCAACCCTGATGACGAAGAAGATTGAGGGGTTATTTTGTGCGGGACAAATTAACGGGACTACTGGTTATGAAGAAGCGGCAGCCCAGGGACTGGTGGCGGGGATTAATGCGGCGCGGTTTGCTTTAGGAAAAGAGTTAATTGTTTTTCCCCGGGAGGAAAGTTATCTCGGAACTTTGGTCGATGATTTGTGTACCAAGGATCTGCGGGAACCCTATCGAATGTTAACCAGTCGTTCCGAATATCGCTTAGTATTGCGATCGGATAATGCTGATCAAAGATTAACACCTTTAGGGCGAGAAATTGGCTTAATTGATGACCGACGTTGGCAATTATTCCAAACTAAACAAGCTAATATTATCGCTGAAAAAGAACGCTTACACGAAACGAGAATTAAAGAACGGGATGAGGTGGCAATTGCCATCGTTAAGGATACGGAACAAAAAATCAAAGGTTCTCTCTCTTTAGCGGATTTAATGCGTCGTCCTAACTTCCATTATCTCGATCTCGATCGTTATGGTTTAGGTAATCCCGATTTAAATTTAGCCGAAAGAGAAGGGGTAGAAATTGAGATTAAATATTCCGGTTATTTGAAACGACAACAAAATCAAATCGACCAAATTAGTCGCCACAGTAACCGACATTTATCCCCCGATATTGACTACATGAAAATCGAAACTTTGTCAATGGAATCTAGGGAAAAATTAACAAAAATTAAACCCGCCACCATTGGCCAAGCCTCGCGAATTGGCGGAGTCAATCCCGCCGATATTAACGCTTTGCTGGTGTATCTAGAAATGCGGCAGATGTCGGGAGTTAAAAGTTAGGGAATAATCCTGATTATCAGCGATCAAAAGTTCTTATCGCCCGTTTAATTGGCAGCACCGATGAGGATAAAAGGCGACCAAAAATAAGGATGGGGATATTTTTCAATCATGCTTAGTTTTGCCTCTCTCATCGCTTCGCTTTTGTTCATTCCTTTCTGGAGATTCTGATAGAATTTAGCCATCATAATCGAAGTAATTGCCTCATAGGATTTGTCTTCTAATTCTATGCCATCAGGCGCGCTCCAAAGACTGGCAATTACTGATTTAGCGCCGGCTCTTTCTAGGACGTAAGCTAACATTTCCCTCATTCGTCTTCAGAATCCTTCAAATAACGATCTAACTCCGCGATCACATCTTCTACTGTCATCGGTTGGAGATTACCAGACCGATACTCTGTCAAACCCTCCTGACATTCTCTCAAAAACTCCTGTCTTCTTCCCTCCACACACCGCTTTTTAACAATCTCGATTAACATTTCTTGCTGTTCCCTTGGTAATTGACTAACCAACTCCAGCGCGTTTTCAAAGGTAATCATATTGAACTCTCTTGTTAAATTTAATGCGATAACAGTCCTATTTAGGGTCTGCTGAATAATGAGGTACTTTTTCCCTGAAAATTAGGTAGTTGACCACCTGAAAATCGGTAAAACCCTACACCCCACACCCCACACCCCACACCCTACCCCCACCGAAAAACTTTTTCAGCAGACCCTATTTAAGTACGAAGATCTCATCAATGACATGATTTTTCCCCTCGCTAACCCGACATTAGAGGAATCTTTAATAAATGTTTCCTAATCCAATCAGCTAATTCTTCCTCTGAGAGCTTACCAACAGCAAGATCGATCCATATCTGGTATTTTTCTTGACTAGAAGCTTGAAGATCGTAGCCATTGAGCCTGAGAAAAGTCCTCGTCACTACATAGGCCGTTCTCTTATTCCCATCTACAAAAGGGTGATTCTTGACAATCCCATAAGCGTAGGCTGCTGCCAAAGAAGCCATGTCAGGAGGCGACTCAGAATAAGCCAGAAGATTTTGCGGTCGGGAAAGTGCGCTTTCTAGCAACCCCTCATCTCGAATACCCTCTAATCCACCATGCTCGGCTATTTGGCGGTGATGAATCGCGAGAGCTACCCCATCAGCTATCCAGATTAGCTGGTTCATGAGCCTAAGTTGCCAGCTTTCTCAAAACATTCCAGTCTTCGCGCATCACTTCCTCCGCCACTTCCATTTGCTGGACAAATTCGGGGTCGTAGGGTGTAAGCTCAAAGCCATTCGGCGTTTCCAAGACGTAGAGCATATCGCCTTTACTAAGGCGCAGCTTCTCCACCAACTCTTTCGGGAAAATCACCCCCATAGAGTTCCCTACCGTTGTGACTTTTAACTTAATCATCGTTTTTTGACTGAGTAAATATATCAATTATAGCACCTCCCATATTTCCTGAATTTCTCACATCACTTAACAATTTAGTATTAACTTTCCGAACCATTGTCTAATCTCTTGTTTTTCACTCTCTTCCAACGGAAAATCAATATTTTTGAATTGTTCGGCCGTTCTCTGCTTGACCCCTAAAATCTCGATCCCCACAACCCTGTCCGTCTCATCGTAATCATAGACAATCCCCGGCGCGACCTCCTCGGAATCCATAACCTTTCCCTCAAAACGACGGATATAGGCGGCATTAGAGGCTCGATCGTAGTCTATTTTCATAGTTTCCCCTTTAATCGGCGTTCAAAATGGACAATTACCAAAAGATTATAATTACTATATTGTTCGCATCAAACAAAAATACCCATGAAAACTAGACAAGAATATCTTAACGCCCTAGTCAACTTTGACCAACCCCTATCAACTATCCTACCTATCCTAAAAACCTTTCCTTGGGACAGTAGCGAAGCAATTATCACCCTAAAAAAAGAGCATTTGCTCCAGATTCTTGATCGCTATCTCAATAACGCTCTATCTGCCACTGACCTAGAAAACTGGGCCGATGCCATCGAATGCAGAGAAGATATCGCCTATGAAACAGATTACGAAGCTCTCATCAATGACATCATTTTTGACCTCGCTAACCCGACCTTAAACGATCCACTATTACCAAAAATTATCGAACAATATATCAGCCAACTTTCCCATTTAAAGTCTTCCTTAATTGCCTAAAAAATTTACCTCTCTTTGGTGAATTTTAATGCGGGTTTACTTGAATCTCAATTTTGTCCGAGGGGTTGAATTTAATTTCCTCGACAACGTAGAGACTGTTACGCAATACATCCGATATATATCCTATTTGTCGAGGGTTTAGCGAGGTTAAAGTTACTTCTGCTTTTCCTTCATTAACATCAACAATTCTGAAGTTTTGTAGGGGTTCCTGCCAGCGTTCTCTATTCTGTTGTTGGTAGTGGTAGCTAGCCGGTTGTGGGGGTTGTCGTAGTAGTGGTTCACTAAGGACAGGAGATTGGGATTCTTTGATAATTACTTTCCCTTGAAACTCTATCTGTTTGATCTCTTTCATTGCCACTTCTTTTGTTTTTGAATCTCTCCCTAAAGCGATCTTTTTCCCTTGCGAATCGAACTTGATTAATCTCCCGGATAGAGAAGTGCCATTTTTTAAAGATACTTTTGTATCATCCGGCATGAATACGGGAATTTTCTTGACGGGAGATCGATCGCCTGTATCATCCGGTATGAATACGGGGATTACGGGAGATCGATCGCCGGTGGCTGGTAGATGATAGCCCGCAAGAGAGGCGATAAAAACTAGGCTAGTTGCGGTTATTATTGGGTAGAGTTTTTTCATCTTTACCTTGCCTGAATGATCGGGATTTGGTTGGTTCTGTTTTCAATCTTGGATGCGGTGGGTTAGGAGTAGTAGTAACCCACCCTGGGGTTTTTTCTAGAGTTTTTTTTCATATTTTAGCGTCGGGATTGTCAAAGGAGAAGCGTTTTATCTTCTCTTTATGTTAAAACTTATAAAGCTACTCCTTCACGCGGTGGGCGATAGAAATATGACTCTACAAGAGCTAATGCGGTGGGTGGAAAAATTATCCTCGATCGAGAAACGGCAACTGATCGAAAAAATTACCGCAGAAATGGCATCGGAATCGGCAGAAGTTAATCAACCCCGTCCATCTTTATGGGGTATATGCGCCGATTTAGGACAGGCTCCCTCGGCTGAAGATATCGATAAAACCCGACGAGAAGCGTGGGGAGATTTTACGGCAGAGGATCTTTAAGTGTTAAAAGCAGTTTTAGATACTCATGCGGTTATGGAGAGACGCGCCACCTGTCTACGACACGCTGTCTGTTGAATTCCAGAAAAGTCTTTATTACAATAGGTATAACAAAATCTCTGACAAAATATATGTTTATTTTGACTAATAAGGTTTTAAATGCCTTTTTCGTCTCGATTTCCGCCGTCTTTCTTAGTTCGACCGCGAGCCTCGCCCAATCCCATAGTAGTCATCATCATATTATGGTCGGGATAGACGGACTCCCGACTCTAGCCGGCGGGACTTATAAAGCTCTGGCCAATCCGAACTACGGGAGACTATCGCTTCTGTTCCCGCATCAACATGAACCCGTCGAGATCAGTCATTTCCACGCCATCGGTATTTATAGTTACACGGGGGAGGCAACGAATCCGACAGTGGTAGAGACCAGTACCAATAACCGATTGCCCGAAACACGGTTCGACCTACCCCCGATCCCCCTGTTTCCGGGTAGCGGCGTTTTTGCGGGAAAGAATATTAGCCAGAAAACGGACGCTCATATGTATTCTGATTTGAAAATACGTCCGGTCGCCCATTTAACCGACGATCTCGCCGATCCTTACGTGAACGCAATTTATAATACGGGAAACGGTCGCTGGAAGGACTTGTTGGGAGACGAGGCGACGATCGCCCTACAATTAATCGATATCACGCCCGGTTTGACGGTAACGGACGCTTCGGGAATAAATTTGTTTAACGCGGTCAACGATACTTATGTTATCGGGCAAGGAGATTGGTTCGCTTTCACTCCCGTGTTTTCAACAGATGGGAACGCGCCGTTAGGAACCTATTCCGCTACCTTTCGCTTCGTGGATACGAATACCGCAAACGGTCGTACCCCGCTATTACCATCGGGAACCTTTAGCCTCGATTTCCAACCGGTTCCCGAATCCTCTACCTTGCCCGGAATCGTTCTCTTGGGTTCGCTCGGTCTTCTCGGCGGAGTAAAAAGGCAAAAAAAGAAAAATAGCCGATAATCCGTCCAAAATGTTAGGACTTTTCTAATCTAACGACCTACCATTGTAGGGAACCTGCGTAGGAATAACATCCCAGGGAGACAACTAATCAAATTCCTATTCCCCGAATATAATTGGACGCGGTGGGTTAGCACTACTCGTAACCCAACCTGCGGTTTTTGTCAATATATTTTTACTTTCCGAAACCTTTGTTCGGGCGGTTTTGTTTGGCAATACGGAGGGCTTTTCCGGTTTTGCCATCCTGTAGTGCGATCCGCATCGATCGCTTTTTCTGGTAGGATTGAATATCTGCCGCTAACGGATGATCGTTATCGATGCGTAGATGGGTTAAAGAACAGACAAGACCCGTTTGTTTTCCCAATTCATTTTTTAGGGAACAAATAATTCCCCCCTCGTCTCCCGTGTAGAAAATTTTATTGATCGAAAACTGGTGATCGGGTTTGTATCGCTCGCCTTTTGTTTCAGCTAGTTTTAACGTTTCGGGAGTTGCACGCACAGGGATTGGTAAACTCGCTTCCATTTTCTCAATTAAAAAACGAACTTGTCGGGGATCGTCGATGGACATGGTTATTCTCCTTGATAAAATACAAATAACTGGCGATAGAACCCGATCGAGTAGGATAGCGATCAAAAACGCCAATCAGGGACATTTTGCCGTGAGCGATCGGAATTCTCCCCCTCCCGGAACACAGATACTAGGAACCTTCGCCAGTCTTCTCGGTTTGCTGGGGATTTTTCTCTATTTTACGGGATGGATCTATCGGTGGGCCTATTTCGGCTGGTTTCGCCTTGAGATTAACCGTCTGGACTTGCCCTTGCGTTCCTTCCTTTTTGTGCCGATACAGGTCTTCTGTGGCGATTTCGGGGCGTTGCTGCGAACGTTTCTGGCGCTGGTTGCCGTTGCCTTCGCGATTCAATTTACCCTCTGGATTTTGTCTCCCCTGCCATCCTATTCAATTGTCAGTCAATCTAAACGGAAATTTCATCAAAAATTTCAGTTCCTAAGTTTATTAGTTCGGGGAATTCCCAAATCTCTCCGAAAAGATTTGATCGCTGTTATTTGGCTATTAATTATTCTTTTTTGGTTAGCCCGAACTCAGGGATCGATCGATGCCCGTCGCGATGCAGTTAATGATAGTTCTACCTTACCAGTTATCACTTTAGTTTTACCGGAAAAACAGATAGCGATCGGTCGGAATCCGGAGGATGTTTTTACCGATCCTTCTCTCAAAGGTTATCGAATTATCGGTGAGACTAAATTACTCGAAGAGCTGCGGGGAAAAGAAACGAATGATAGTAAAGTCAATCCCCCGCGAGTTTGGCGGTTATTAATCCAAAATAATAATTGGACTTATGTTTTTCGCGGGTTATCCCCTCAGTCGGCAGAAAATGAACGTCCGGCGATTCTAGCCATTCGCGAGGATAAGGAGGGACAATTGTTGATTATCGCGCCAGATGTCCCAGAATCCCAGTGAGACTCAATCGGGGAAATTATCAAAAGTGATCGCTTAACAAGAGTTAAAATTGACGTTCTTTAGCTAGGGTTTGCTGAAAAAGTCTTTTAGTGGGGACAGGGTGTGGGGTGTAGGGTGTGGGGTGTGGGGTTTTACCAATTTTCAGGAAAAAAGTAGCTGAATTTTCCTCCCAATCACTCCTAGCTAAGGCACTTTTTGGGGGAAAAAAGTCTAAAAGTCTTACCCCACAAGGTTTTTATGCTTATTCAGCCCGCCCTATCTAGGGATTGCCACCACCGACAGCGATGCCAGTGCCATAAATCTGAGCATTTGTCAAGTTAATTCTCTCCATCGATGCACCTGTCACATCGGCATCATAAATCACGGCACTGGTGAAATTGACTCCATCGAGATCAGCTTGATTCAAACTGGCATTAGTCAGAAAAGCTGCGGTCAAATTTGCGCCTTCTAGATTGGCATCGGTCAAATCTGCGCCCTCTAAGTTAGCTTCCTCCAGATTAGCTCCCTGTAAATTCGCTTTTCTCAAATCAGCACCGATTAGATGCGCCCCCCTTAAATCTGCACCGCGGAGATCACAGCCCGGACATTCCTGCGTATTCAATAATTGTTGTAGCTGTTGAGGATTTTCCGCACCGACGGGGTTAATCAGCAGTAAGGAAGCTAGGGAACCTAGGGCAATCATTAAAGTCCTTTTCATCGTTTTAGCCTCCTCTTTCGTTTTCTTCTCTACTTTTAGGATAGGAAAAAAGCTGCTGAGCAACTTCCCCCGATCGGGCTAATTCTCCTGTTATCTCACTTTTTCTTGCTTTTGCTAGTCGATCTCCCCTTTCATCGCCGTTGCGATCGCTGATCGGGCATTTTCCTTAAATTCTTTGACATCGACGCGACTTAATAACCAAACTGCCAGGATCATTCCCAATGCTTGCACGAGGAAAACTAAGCTGTAGGCTAAAACCGGACTAGAAAAGACAACTTTACCGATATTTAAAATCGTACCGCCTAAAACCGTGGCCAATCCCCTTGCGATCGCTTGTGATAATCCCCAAGCGCCGATAAAAGTTCCCGCGGTTTCGGCGGCGGTTAAATCTAACATTAAACTGGTAGCTCCGGCAGTAATCATTCCCGAAGCTAAACCGAAAAAGAGCAAGCTTGATTTTAATAAACTCTGACTAGCAGAAAAGCCGGCAAAAATCAAGAGAATAAAACAAATTGTTGCAAAAATACAGCCATATTTAGTGGTTTTTTGTTTACCGATGCGGGGAATGAGCATAAATCCCGTGGCAGCAATACCAAAAAGGGTTCCGGTTCCCCAAAAAGCGTTTAATTGGGTGGTTTGGGCGATACACATCCCAAAAACCTCGCCGCCAAAGGGTTCCATAATTGCATCCTGCATAAATAAACTCAAAGTCATCATCAGCAGGAAGGTGAAAAATAAACCGGTTTGCCGACTAGCGGTGAGAACTTGTAGGGCATCTTTGAAGGTAATTTGATCCTCTCTTTGCACAAGAGTGGACCGACTACTAAAACGAGAATATTTTTTTTCTACGCCAAAAGTCGCTAAAATGCAGAGACCGAAAACGATAGCGGGCATAATCGTGAACACGGGGTTAATATTCGCCTGTAGTTGCGGAATATTGGCTATAGGGGCTGATTGGGTCGGATCATAGGTCAAAATATTTGTACCGCAGATATTGGGAGTATCCAGCAAACGAGAACTAACGATCGCCCCGACGACAATTCCCACCATTAGCATTGACCAAACTATACCAACTAATTGCGATCGATTATCTTCATCGGACACATCCACCAAGAGGGCAGCAAAAGGGGTAGAACTGGCGCTTAAAGCCAGTCCGTAGAGGGCGAAAATTAAGGCTAAGAGGGCAATCCAGGCGTAGGAAATGGTACTCCATCCCGAAGTTTGAATACTAAGTCCCAATTGCCAGACTACTTGCAAAGCAATAAAAGCTAAAGCGGTAAAAACTGCCGCCCCAATCCAGACATAACCGCTGCGATGATGACCAAAAATAGTTTTACCATCGGATCTTTGCCCAAACCAGATGCGCGCTGGACTAACAAACTGGTGCATAGCGATCGCAGCTGCGGCGAGAAAGGGTAAAACTTTTAACTCATCGATCATAATCCGATTGAGAACCCCCAAAGTCAGCAGGGACATAATACCTAGTCCCATTTGAAAGAGTCCTAAGCGAAACATGGTGAAAAGTCCCAGTTTTGGCAGGGTTTTTGGGGATGAGTGAGCAGAATTGGAGATATCGCTGGTAGCCATGGTTAAATCAATACAAAAAAAGCCAGTATTTAAAAATTTAACGCAGGACGAGCAGACATCTTCTGGGGATTTAAGTTTCTATCTCCGATAACCAAGTGGTCAGATATGTCAAGCTGGCAAAATCAAGCAGCGCTTCTCCTAAAGTTTCTAATTGTTCTGGAGATAGTTCTCGGATTTGTTGGCTTACAGTTGAGGATATTTCACCTAAACGACGGTTAGGTAGCCGTAGAATCAAAGAAACCGCTTCTTATCGTCTTCCTTTTTCCCGGATATCCTGATAAATGACTGATTCGCGCATAATTTCTTCTCTTAATAAGCTTCTGATGATTTCCTTACTTGAATACTAACCCCGCCAGAATTGCTGTAGCGGCGGCTAAATTGCTTTTTTCAGTTCTACCCTCGATATTATCAATTTTTGGGGCTACTTTTGCTAATATTTTCCTATTGTATTATCCATTTTCTGAATTTATCCATATCATTATTGACTACGGCTTCAAAGGCCACGTTAGCATCAATTATCATCCTTGTAAAATAAGTATTTATCGGCGGTATTTCAGTGTCACTTTCGGTTGCCAACAAATGTTTGCTGATTTCTAAAATAAGTCTTAAGCTGTATTGCTTATTTCTTTTTGAAGAATATTCTAAAAGCTGACTTTTTGTGTTACTACTATGAACTAGCAATGGGATAGATATTATATTATATAGATCATTTTTGACATCGATTATTGCTTGTTTTATGTTATCCAAGCAAGTTTTATGATCAATTAAATTACCACGAATCTCACTTATATATTTATCTTGTTGACTATTTTTCTGCTCAAAATTATCAAAAATTAATTGGAAGTTTTCAATAAAATTACTTAAGCTCATCTGGATATATTCGTTTCTCGTTGCTAAATTATAGGCAAAAGTAATTAGAGCTTGCTGAATAAATCTAAAAACCTTGTTGGGTAAGACTTTTAGACTTTTTGTCAATCAAAAAGTGCCTCGTCTGGGAGTGTTCAGGGGGAAAATTCAGGGACTTTTTCCCTGAAAATTAGGTAATTGAGCCCCTCAAAATCGGTAAAACCCTACACCCCACACCCCACACCCTACCACCACCGAAAAACTTTTTGCCGCAAACCCTAATTAGTTGCTCATTAAGATTAGGGGGAAACTGTGTTCTCCTCGTCATTAGCGATAAATACCTCAAATCGTCTAACTGTATGTTCGAGTTAATCGAGAGCGCAAAAAATGGAGATTTCTACGCTTGCATCTTCCCCATTGTCCTCCCCGATGCCAAAATCTACAACCCCAAAGACCGACTAAAATGCACTCAATACTGGGAAACCCAAAGTAACGAACTAGAAGAAACCATGAAACAGGGAGGACTCACCAACCGGCGAGGAATTATCGACGATCTAAATCTTTACACCGTGATCCAGAAGTCAAATCGTAAAGTGCTTACTCTGTGATGATTATAATCGATTCGATCTTTGTTTAGCGTTCAAGTTCCATTAGGAATAAATTGGGTCTTTTTCCAGCAAACCTAGCAATTTTTGCATTTTAATCCAAACTCTTCTCATTTGCCAGAATTTACTTTTTTCCATGGCGGCTATTTTACTGTCAGCTTTTTGTAATTCCTCGTCTCTTTCTCGATAATCCAATTGGGTTTTTTGCAATTCTTGTTGCAATTCTTGTTCATGAATTTCTAATTGTTTAATTCGTTCTCTAGCCTGTTCCAACTGAGCGAATATATCGACTTTTAAGGTAACTAAAGCAGCAAAAATGGCTTGGATATTTTGGGAGTAAAGTTGGGGATGATTATAAAAAAGTTGGGTATAGGAATAAATATAGTGTTCTGCGGTCATTGAGCGACTCATAGAATCAGCTTTTTGTCGATAGAAAAATAACACTTCCGGGATACGATAGACTTCTCGACCTAATTCGATCAGAGATAGCCAGAAATCGTGATCTTCCCAACCATAAATTAAATTAGTATTATAGCCCCCCACAGTTTCCCAGTCGGATTTCCGAAACAAACCGGAGCAAAATATCATATTATCTACTAATATATCAGGAAATTTATACTCAGGCAGCGACCAAATTCCTTGTCTATCCCCAAAATACTCCGCTTCGCAATAAACTATACCTAATTGCTCATTACCTTCTAGCAAAGTAACCGCTTTTTCTAGATAGGAATCGGCAATTTTATCATCGGCATCAAGGGGAAGAATATAGGTTCCTTGCGCTTGGGCAATTCCTAGATTTCTGGCTGTGGCAACCCCTTGATTTTCTGTGCGGATGATCCGGGTTTTTGGCTGTTGATAATCTTGTAAAATCTCGATGGTTTCTGGTTCTGTGGATCCATCATCAACGATCAGGATTTCAAAGTTTTGGTATGTTTGCACTAAAACAGATGTGATCGCATCATCAAGATAGCGACCTTGATTATAGCAAGGAATAATCACGGAAACTTGAGGAACATGACTCATTGAGGGAAATTCTCTCCTACTCGATCAAAAACTAGGTTATCAATAGCTTATCCCAAAAGTTCCCCTTTCTCGTTTTTCTAAGTGAAGGAAGTGTTGATATCCCCACTAGCAATTTCGGGATAGTAGGACATATTATGGATAAATTCTTAAATTATTCCGATTGGTGGACAAAATCACCCAATTGGGTGATCCCCGTGAGGGAAGCATCTCTTTTTAATAGAGGATAAGTTATTCAATAATCCGATTATCATTACCAATGATCCTTAATCATGGAAGCTCATCAACAAAAACAACTCCGCACTTTCCTCTTGGAAAAATTAGCAATTTCCCCCCGTTCCCTCGATATGGCTGTGCGTCTCTGTGAAGCATCAGTGGGTTCTTTACCGATGGTTCTGTGGCAGTACGGTTTAATCGATTTGTCGCAATTGAATCAAGTTTTTGACTGGCTGGAAACTGTATAATTATTTTCCAAGAATATGCTCATTAATTATCATTTTTATTAAGAGAATTGACCAAGTTCCAGAGCAGCGAGTTCCTGCAATTTATTTATTAAGTCCCGTTAAGGTTTGCCCTGGCAGAAAATCTCACCTTTGCTGGGACTAATTAAACCAGCTATCATCCGCTATTTCCCCCCGTTTTAATTCGAGATTGATCTGGTATAAAATACTAATTTCTCGCCTCGATCGCCTTTTTGCTTGTCATGAAAGTAAGGTAGAAACAAACTTAATATAGCATAGGTTCTTGAGTTAGGCATCGACTATATGGAACTCTTTCATGGCCGGATAGAAGTTGAGATTTTCATGACCCGGACGACTGAGTTTAATCAGGGCAAACCGTTGGGATGGGGGCAATTTTTGCCATTGTTCTAAACTAATTTCGATCTGGAATTCTCTGGCTTTTTCTCGGACTGTATCGGGAATCTGGCTATCATCTAGCCAAGCAGGATCGGGATCTATTGCTAGTTCTTCCGGGGGATTGCCAGTTTTTTCGGCGATTAATTTTTGCAGAAAATCTCGATAGATTTTGGCTTCTGCTGCCGTCGTACAAGTCATATTAACTAATACCATTCTTTCCGGTTGACTCAACTGCATCCAATGGGATAATTTTAATTTAACTCCACAGGTATCTAGTTTCATTCTCACGGTCATTGGGATACAACGTAAGGAGTCAACAAATTCGGCTTCAAAGTCGAAAAAGGTGGTCATATCATTTTATTGGTTTGCTGAGTATAAATCTATGATACAGTGCCGCGGGATAATTGCTGGGCAAAATGGTATTTTATTGGATAAAATTGGCTCGATATTGATGACTAGAAACGAGAATTTCCTCTATTTCCTGCCATTTTTCTCCTGCAATATAGTCAACAATTTGATCAAGATTTTGCCGATAATTTGCTAAAGATATCAATAAAGCTTGACGATTGTATTTAGCCATCATTAAACCTAATTCGGGATTGCCACCACCGACGCGACTGGTATCGCGAAAACCAGAACTAGCTAAATTTTCCGCTAATTGGCGAATATTCAGGTCTTGTTCTTTCGCACAAGCTTGGATTAAACTGGTACTAATCATTACTGGCAGATGGGAAATCCATGCCACGGCTCGATCGTGTTCTTCGGGGGAGGAATAATAAATTTTACAGCCTAATTTCTGCACGATTTCAGTTAAGATTTCCACGGCAAAGTTAGGGGTAGATTCAAGGGGAGTAATCAGGTATGGGGCATTGACAAATAAACCAAATTGTGCTGCATTAATTCCCTGTTCGGTTTTCCCAGCCATGGGATGACTACCGACAAAATTTGGCCACAATTGGCAACAATTGGCTACAATTGCCCCTTTAACTGATCCCACATCGGTGACAATGGTTTGGGTTTTTAAATAGGGAGTTAATTTTTCCAAAGTTGGCACAATTAAATGTATAGGAGTACAGATAAAGATTAAATCGGCAGTAGCTAATAATTCTAAACTGGTGCTAGATTCATCTACCACTCCTTTTTGTACAGCGATATCACAGGTGTATTGTTGACGAGAAACTCCCAAAACTTTATAACCTTGTGAGCGGAAATCTAAGCTCAAGGAACCACCAATTAAACCCAGTCCAATAATGCCAATATTCATTAGGTTTACTCAAAGATAATTTCGTCTTCTAGTCGCCAAGCAGGATCGACAATGCACAAGAAAATTAAGGGTTCCTCCCCACAATTATGAATATATTGTTTAGCTAGAGGAGGTATATAAATGGCAGCACCGACAGTCACTAACTGCACTTCCTCATCGATGTGCATTTCCCCTTGTCCTTGCAAAATATAATAAACTTCCGCCGTTTTTAAAGCGTGGGGAGTAGAAGTTTCTCCCACATCTACCTGGGCGTGGGCTAAACTATAACGTAGATTTAACGGCTGTTTATCGGGATGCAATAACTCGCGCAATCGGGTATGATCACCGGCGATGAATTCCTCACATTCGAGCAGTTTTCTGATTAACATAGTAAAATTAAACCTCGAAGATTGTTTTTATTTTATCATTGAGTCAAAAGCTAAAGACTAATAGCCGTTATCATAGAAATATTCAGCATCGCCAGAATTAACGAATGACTTGGTTAGAACATAGTGTACAGGTAGAAGTGGACGCACCGATCGATCTGGTTTGGGAGCTCTGGTCAGATTTAGAACAAATGCCCCAGTGGATGAAATGGATCGAATCGGTGAAAATTCTCGAGGAGGAGCCAGAGCTTTCCCGTTGGAAGTTAGCCAGTGGTGGTCTAGAATTTACTTGGTTGTCACGGATACTGAAAATTGTCCCCCACCAGATGATTCAATGGGAATCCGTGGACGGGTTGCCTAACCGCGGGACAATTCGTTTTTATGACCGTCATGGTAGGAGTATTGTGCGACTGACAGCAGCCTATGCTATACCAGGTTGGTTAGGAAAATTGATGGATAATCTTTTCCTCGGTCGAGTGGTGGAATCAACCCTGCAAGCCGATCTAGAGCGTTTTCGCCTTTATGCTCTCAATATTGTCAATAATACGCCGCCAAGGTGAGGTAATAATCGGCAGTAAGCTGTTGACTATCTAAATTGCTCGTTAAGACTGTCTATGAGCAGGGAGCAGGGAGCAGGGAGAGGGTGGTGAGCATTTGTACTAAAATTCCCCCACGCGGTTTGAACGCAGGGTAGTGATCCGATAGTAGTGGTGAGCTACCTTGCTTATCTAGCCTGAGTTGTGTAGAATATTGACTAATAAAAATAATTACCTGATAAATGTCAAGAATTTGCTTTTTATGATTCAAGAATTTGCTTTTTATGATTGCTGTTTTTATC
>NZ_SFBY01000088.1:0-14154 GCF_007095505.1 Microcystis sp. M_QC_C_20170808_M3Col | reverse complement strand
GACAATTAGCCTATAAATGCCGTTGGTATGGGAGAAATTACCTCGAAATAGATAGATGGTTTCCTAGTTCTAAAAGGTGTAGTAATTGCGGGTATATTGCTGAGAAAATGCCGTTAAATGTTCGAGAATGGGACTGTCCAGACTGTGGGACGCACCATGACCGAGATATTAACGCCAGTAAAAACATTTTGGCCGCAGGACTTGCGGTGTCAGTCCGGGTCGCGACCATAAGACCAGAACAGAGCAAAACTGGGGCGGCAGGTGCGGAACCCCGCCAGGGAAAGAAGCAGAAACCTAAATCGTGAGGTTTGGGAATCACCGTCCGTTTACGGCGGTGAGGATGTCAAGGATTGTCTCCCAATATTACAGCCATTTCGAGAAGGAGATCGGACACAACCCAGTCAAGGCCATCAGGGAAAAACCACTTCTGTTTGAAACCAATGCTGCTACCGAACCTAACTACTCTCTCTAAACTAGCATAGCTGATCAGTGATCGTGATCAGTAGGAGTAGGGAGTATTAAGTGAGCAGTATTATCTGGCAGTTTTCTGCTTTCTTCCCACTGTTTACTGTTCACCGATAACTGATTAGGGTAGCCAAGGATATTGACTAAAATCGGGGGGACGTTTTTCTAGGAAAGCCTGTTTACCTTCGGCTCCTTCGGCGGTCATATAGTAGAGTAAAGTGGCATTACCCGCTAACTCCTGTAAACCCGCTTGACCATCACAATCAGCATTAAAAGCCGATTTTAGGCAGCGAATCGCCAAGGGACTTTTTTCGAGAATTTCTAAGGACCATTTAATCCCTTCCTGCTCTAATTCCTCCACCGGGACCACATGGTTAACCAAACCCATTGCTAAAGCTTGTTGAGCGTTATACTGCCGACAGAGAAACCAAATCTCGCGAGCTTTTTTCTGACCGACCACCCGGGCCAGATAACTAGAGCCAAAACCGCCGTCAAAACTGCCCACTTTCGGACCAGTCTGGCCAAAAACGGCGTTATCCGCTGCTAAGGTTAAATCACAAACCAAGTGCAAAACATGACCGCCCCCGACCGCATAACCTGCCACCAGCGCGATAACTACCTTGGGGATGGAGCGAATTAATTTCTGTAAATCCAGCACATTGAGCCGGGGTACGCCATCATCGCCAATATAACCCGCCTGACCGCGCACCGTCTGATCGCCGCCGGAACAAAAAGCATATTTGCCGTCGCTGTGGGGACCTGCACCCGTGAGCAATACCACCCCAATGCGCGCATCCTCGCGAGCATCACAGAAAGCGTCGTAAAGCTCAAAAACTGTCTTCGGACGGAAGGCATTACGCTTATGGGGGCGATTTATAGTGATTTTGGCGATTCCCCCCCATTTATGGTAAAGAATATCCTCGTAGGTTTTGACGGATTGCCATTCAACGCTCATAGTCTCGGTTATAGGCACAGCTTTTTTACCTTACCTCATTTTGTCCCCCTCAGAGATTAATGATCGCAATAGGTAATCTAGGCACGCACGCCAATTTGTCAATCATGCTATAATAGATGCTATCAAGAATTTAGGGAATCAGTTAAACCATGAAAAACGCAAAGTTAAAGGAAACTGATTATGTCCAAAATCCAGAAGTTAATCAAATTTTTGCTATCTCAACCTCCTGAGATTCAATTTGAAGATGTCAAGCAGATTTTAGAAGCATTTGAATTTTTAGAAGTTCGTTCTACGGGTAGTCATCATATTTTTCGCCATGAAGACGGACGAATGCAAACAATCCCTAAAAAGGGAGGACAAAAAGTCAAAAAAGTCTATATTAAACAAATTATTAAATTACTTAAATTGGAATCCATTAACTAAATAAAGTTTAATAAAGTTTAAAGCTGATTCTCTTCCTGATGTTTTCTGGGTATTTATTCAAAATATATTGATCCTATTTGCTAACTTTAAAGAGGTAAAAATATGAGTAGAAGTAATAAAACTAAGCTTGAATCATTAGAGTTTTATTTGGGGTTAAAATATCCAATAACAATTTATCCTGATGATCAGGGGGGATATGTATCGGAAATTAAAGACCTTCCGGGATGTTTCACTCAGGGAGAAACCATAGAGGAAACCTTAGCTAATATTGATGATGCTCGCAAACTTTGGCTAGAAACAGCTTATGAATATGGTGATCATATTCCCTTACCCTCTACAAATATCAGATGTGAGGTAGAGAGTTTCTAGAAAGCCTCGAAAAACTGATAAAGGGAGAAGGGGGCTTTTTTGCTGTAATCAGTGAACTGAAAACTCATATCTGATAACTGATCACTGGTCACTGATAACTGAATTAAAGCCATTCGATTTCTTTAGCTTTTTCGGGTAGTTTAGCCGTGGCTTGTCCTTCGCTGCGAGCTTGAAACCCAATTAAATCGAGGGGAGTAGCCAATAAATCTACTAAATCTGCTTTACCAAACAGTAACTTGAGAGTATTTTTTGGTAGCTCTTTTAATAACCAACGACCGAGAGTAAAAAATAACTCTTGACTGGTTAAAGGTCGCATCAATTCGACACCATACAATTCGTGAAGATAGCGATTCGAGCGCCCGTAACGTTTTAATTGACTTCTTAAGTCTTCTAAGGTAGAACGATGACGATGGTAAATAATTGCCTCTGGTGCGTAGGTTAATTGCCCGTCGGTTTGTTGTTGAATACGCCAACAGATATCGGCATCACCACCGGTAGTTAAATAAGGACGAAATAAACCAACTTTTTGAAAAGCTTCTCGACGAATAGCGAGGTTAGCAGTTTGACCGTAGGGACAAAAAGAATGTTCTAAAAGAAATTTTGGTGACATAAAGTGACGACGTTCCGCATAATTTTCCAACCAAGTGGAACCAGTTAACGCAGCAATTTCACCCACTACCAGACCGATGTTAGGATCTTTAAAGGGTTGGATCAATTCTGTCAACCATTGCGGTGCGGGACGACAATCGGCATCGGTAAAGGCCAGAAAAGGATAACGAGAGCTTTTGATCCCTTTGTTGCGAGCAGCGTAGGAGCTTTGTATGTGATTTTCGCTTAAAATGATCAGTTTCAGTCCCCTCTGTTCTTGTGCTGCCTTTCCTAATAATTCTGCCGTGCGATCGCTACTATTATTATCAACTAAAATATATTCAACTAATTGACGGGGATAGCTCTGTTTGGCTAAACAATCAATTAGAGGGGGTAGATCTTTCTCTCCGTTATAAACTGGCACGATCACGGATACTTCGGGAAAGAACTGCAAGATAGTTGACATCGTTGGAGACCAATAAACGGGGGACGGTTGAACTATTCCCTACAATACTACTATAATCAATAGCAACAAAGCGGTTCTTCGTTACTTGTTCTGGTTCGATAGGGGGGCATAAATCGACTAAATCCTTATCTGGCAAGAGATTTAATTGATTAGTTCGCTCTAGACCGAAAACAATTGACAAAAATCGCCAAATGTCTTTCTTTATAAGGGTTTCATCTCTTATAATCCTGTCCGTTGCATAAGACAAACCGAAGAACCCTTATTTTAGACCAACGATGAAAAGTTTCTTCCGAAAATTATTTTTCTATGTGGGTATTCTTTGGCTCTCACCCTTAATCATTGCTTTTCAGGTAGCTAATAATCGAGAGCTTATCTTAGGTGATGTGCGGCGTTGGGTAGAGTTATTAGACCGGGAAAAAAGAGCAGATTGGTTACAATTGTTAGCTCTGTGTCTGGAGGCAAAAGAATTTAGAAATTTATATTATTGTCGTCTTTTTCAAGGTGGTTCATTCAGCCGTTTTTTTATGTATATTCTTAGGTTTTTCTATCAAGAAAGTTCCTATTTATTTCTAGATTCTTCCTGTTCGATTGGCAAAGGATTATTTATTCAACACGGTTTTAGTACGATTGTTATGGCGGATTTGGGCGATAACTGTTGGATTAATCAACAGGTAACAATTGGGTATAAAGATAAAAGCGGTCGCCCCAAAATTGGCAATAATGTCAGGATTACCGCCGGCGCTAAAGTCTTAGGAAACATTACCATCGGCGATAATGTCACCGTGGGCGCAAATTCAGTGGTAGTCAAAGATGTTCCAGCTAATTGTGTGGTGGTGGGTATTCCCGCTCGTATTATTAAACGCGATGGGGTTAAAGTAGATGAAAAATTATAAACGTTGACTTAAAATATATTCGGCAATGGCCAGATCCCCCGGAGTAGTAATTTTTAAGTTAGTTTCTTCACCGACGACAATTTTGACGGGAAAACCACATTTTTCTAATAAGGCGGCATCGTCGGTGACTTCCCAAGCTAATTTTCGGCCCTGTTCATGACATTCTTTTAATAATTTTACCTGAAAACCCTGGGGCGTTTGGGCCGCCCACAACCGCGAGCGATCCGGTGTATCCTCAATCCAGCCCTTGCTATCGACAATTTTAATCGTATCTTTCACTGGAATCGCCGCAATGAAACCCTGACAAGTGGCTAAAGCGGCGGCACAGCGATCGAATAATTCGGGAGTGGCTAAACAGCGCGCCCCATCGTGAATTAAAACCGTCTGGGCCCCCTCTGGTAGGGATTGTAAGCCATTATAAACCGATTTTTGTCTGGTTTCGCCTCCTTGGATGATTTGCACGGGTTTAAGGGCATTTATGGCGGTGATAATTTCTCGGATATCCTCAAAGTCTTCCGGTTGTGCCATAATCCCAATCCAGATAATTGCCCTGGATTGCATGGCAGCCAGCAAAGTCCAAGCGAGGAGCGGTTTTCCGTGCAGGGTGAGCAGTAACTTATTGCGATCGCTGCCCATCCGTTTACCCATTCCCGCTGCTGGAATTAACAAATACATATTTTTTTCAGGTAAAAAGTTAACAAGAGTCAGGAAAGAGAATTCAGTGGACAGGAGTGGGGAGCTTTTTGCCTCTTATTTGTAAACAGTAATCACTGTCCGGCTGATGGTTAATCGCTTAAATAACCCAAAAACTATGCCTCTTAAGAGAATAAATCGAGGGGAAAGTGACCATAAGTACCGACTAATTGATCATTTTCTGACTGACAAGAAACCAGGACACCGCGATAGGTTCCCGTATAGGAATCGAGATAGGAAGCTTGTCTTCGGGTATTGTATTTAATATACACCGCTCCCTGTTCTGGGGGGTCTTCTGGGAGACTATTAGGTAAGGGGTATCCCAGGGCTTGTAGATAACTTTTCAGGGCTTTAAATCCCTCTTCATTGTTATCGGCACAGATACCTAAATTAATTGATTCCGAACCTTGGTTAACTAATAAAATTGCCTGTCTTAGAGCTTCTTCTTCTTCAGGGGATTGGGCAATTTTTAGTTGAATACATCCATATTCTTTTAGGAGTTTCAAGGCTTCTTCAATAGACATGAGCGGTTAGATATGTGTGGCTAAAGATAAAAAATAAACTGTTGCTGCTGTCCTTACCGACAAATTCCCAAGAAAAAAAGCCCTAAATCATTGGGGTTTAGAGATAGGAAAATTTTGCATTGGTCTTAATCGTAAGATCGCCAATTTCGATCATATCAGGTTGGGGACAGGAAAATTTATCGGGGTTGTTCGAGCGCTCCGGGTTGTGCGGGCATTTCACACTAAATCCGGTTATTAAAGAATGATTATTTATGGTTTGCTGAATAAAGCTAAAAACCTTGTTGGGTAAGACTTTTAGACCTTTTGTCAATCAAAAAGTACTGGATATGGCAGTGATCGGGGGGAAATTTAGGCACTTTTTCCCTGAAAATTAGGTAATTGGCCATCTCAAAACTGGTAAAACCCCACACCCCACACCCCACACCCCACACCCCACACCCCACACCCCACACCCACCGAAAAACTTTTTCAGCAGACCCTATTTATTCCCCCTATTGCCTATTGCCCATTGACCATTGAATGAGTGCCTGTCCTCATAAGTAGCCTATGCTCAACGGATTTAGTATCACTCACTGCTTTTTGATAGCCAAAGTAAGCACCTATAATAATTCCAGCACCAAAACCGATCGCTAGGTAAGACAAAATTATACTGAGGGGAAAAGAGGAGTGTCTCCGATGAGATAGGGAAAATCGCTCACCAGTCTCCACAATATTCTCAGCAGCTTCAGTGAACTCCTCCGGTGTCTCTAGGGCTTTTTCTTCGGTTGTTTCAGAGTCTTCCAAAGCTTCTGGGGCATCTTCTCGGTCATTTTCGGCGATTTCTTCGGTTATTGTCGGCAAAGAGTTTAATTTAGTGACATGATTGACGATTAAATCATCTTGACTCAGGGTTATCGATTCTTGCCAAGCGGGGATATCGGATGCCTCGGTCATACCGTAAACGATCACTTGTTCTAATCCATCGATGCTCAAGCTTTTGATTTCTGCCGACAAAAAAGGTAATAACTTGTGTTGATTGGGTATATTTTTGGATTGAACTTTTAGAGTCAGGACATTTTCTTGCGGGGTGGCTTCAACAACCTCTATTTTTGTGGTTAAGAGACTTTGGTTAAGTAGAGCAATAATAGCGGCTGGATCTTGCTGTTTAGCGGCATGGATAAGTTGTGCCTGATTCATGACCTTGAGGGGCTAAGGAGGGTATATTGTACTAAATCCTCTTGAAAAGGTATAGGAAAGTGGGTGAGTGCCGGAGCAGGGGGAAACAATCCATAACTGGGTTTTTAAAGTTGAATTGGGACTTAATCATGCTATTAAAAACCGATTTGGTATCGGTCTGTCCATCCCTGCCCCCGGTGCCACTTAAATTTCCGCCACGGCTCTTTCGATTAAACGACGAGCCAGGGTTTGAATACCGGTATGTTCATAGTAATTAGTCGTCATATCGAGGAATGCCCCAACATATACCAATTTATCGGCAGAAAAGTCGATAAATCCCTGAATTTTGCTCAATAATCCCTGCTGGCTCAAACTGCGATCGCTGACAAAACCACTCATCCAACCTTTAGTGGAGTCGAAACTTTGACCGATAAAGTCTAATTTTCTGGCAGTATTTCCCCCCGGAATCAATTCTTTAATACTGCCGAAAGTGGAGTTAGATTCTAATTCTTCCGGGCTGAGAATGCTGAGGCCCGATTCCACTTTCCGGATAAAACTGCCCCCCAGGGGAATTAAACCATCCAAACAAACTAACGCCGCCATCCGCATCAGGGATTCGCCGCTATAATCTGCCAGAGAAGTGACGAAATCATCGATACTATCCCCCGGAATGCCATTAATTTGACAAAAAGCGACTAATTCTGTCACTAATTTCAAGGTTAGATCGATGGTTTGCGCTTTTTCGGGGGCAGGGGTTAATTTTTCGATTAAACCGCCCATGAGGGGAATTTTACCACCGACGGCATTAGCAAGAGAGGCGGCGGCTAGGGCATTATCGGCGCTGTCGATGGTTTGGTAGAGCCAGAGCGCCCGTTGATAGCCCTGGGATTTATCATTAAACAACCAAACGGCTCGATCGCCAATCTGTTGAATCATACTTTCGTCGGTTTCGCCGGTGACTGTGATAATCGTATTTTTAAACCCGACTAGGTTATCCCACTGTCCCGGCACGACATAATCAAGGGTTTTGAGAACTTTGACGGTGAGATTATTAGTCGGTAATTCGTCCACCAGTTCAAAAATTGGCTTACTCACGGATGTCTCCTTACTTTAATTTTGCTAGACCATCTAAATCGAACTTAGCTAACCAAGCTTGGCGATTGCTGGCGGAAAAATCGGCATCCCGCGATAAAACCTTGACTTGATAGCGATTATTGACTAAAACGGCGGTGGCGGTTGCACCCTGTTCGACAGAGGGAAAACCTTTAATTGTGGTTTGACTGTCTTGGAATTTATTGGCCGCCGCGGGATTATTGCTGATGTCAGATATGGCTAACATAGCCAGAACTTTGCCATCTTGCTTCAGTTTTGCCTCAGCAAAGCCTTTTTTCTCCTGGGTATAGACGCGCTCGTATCCTCCCCCAGAAGGCGGGAAAAACCGATTAAAACTGCCGCCAGAGGTGGATTCTTTCACCACTGCCGCCGCCCCGCGAGCGGTACTTTCTTGTTGCGCTTGGTCAAATTGTGAGGGAGCTTTAGCACAGGAAGTTACTAGCAAAAGTACCGCCAATACCCCTGCTATCAAGATTTTGCCAAATCGAAAGCTCATAGTTCTCTTAATTAAAACTTACTAATGTTTGTTTGTAGTATATCTCTCGCTTATTGCTGATTATTGTTAAGTTTTTCTAGATTCTCTCACACCAGACCGGGAAACAAACAGAAAATCAGCAAAATTCCAGTCAATAACTAATTTTTAGGAGTACATCTCAATATTAGCTCTCCTGCAAAAATCAAAAATCTTCCGTTAGTGGGACTTATGCGTTTTCGGTCAGCAAAAAAGGCTCAAACCATTACGGGACAAAGGGTTAACCTCGATTTATGATTTTCCTTGATATATCTGGGTTTCAGCGATTTTGGGCTTGGTCGAAGTAAATCCCAAGCGGGGATTGGAGTTGAGGCTAACACCCCACACCCTGCCACCACCGAAAAACTTTTTGCCGCAAACCCCAGCTACAGTCCCGCAATTGCCCCTCGCGCCATAGATGCGATCGCTTGTTCCGTGGCCCGGGGTAGATGATAATATTTACCCCCGGCTTTTAGGGCTAATTCTTTGGCAAAACCAGTGGAGACGAATTTTTTCTCCGTATCGATGACCAGCAGTTTAATGCCTAAAGAGCGAATTTTAGCGGCAATATCGAGCAGTTCTGCCTTAATATCCGGTTTTTCCCCCTCCGGAATCGGTTCGCCCAAAGATTTCGCCAAAGGAATATTACTTCTACCGTCGGTAATCGCCACAATCACCACTTGACCGATATCCCCCGATAAACGGGCATTCATCCCCACATGAACCGCTTGGGTTAAACCGTGGGCTAAGGGGGAACCGCCGCCACAGGGCAGGGTTTCTAGACGTTTTTTCGCTAGGGTAATCGATTTGGTCGGTGGCAATAGTACATCTGCTCGCTCACCCCGGAAAGGAATCAGGGCAATCTGGTCGCGATTTTCGTAAGCTTCCGTTAACAGACGCATAACCGCACCTTTGGCCGACTGCATCCGATTGAGCGCCATGGAACCGGAGGCATCGACGACAAAGACAATTAAAGAACCGGCCTTACGGGCCAACCGTTTTGAGCGCAGATCCCCTTCTTCTATAATCACACGACGTTCAGGATTCCTTAAGCGACGGGCTTTTTGATAGGGGGCGGCCGCCCGGAGAGTGGCATCGACGGCGACTCTTTTCACCTTGCCCCGGGGTAACATCGGCTTAATATAACGGCCCCTATCTTCCGAGAAAATCAGGTTACGCGCCCCCGATTTCCCCTGACGCTGGGCCATCTGGGCGAAATACAGCACACTGGGATCCAGTAAAACCCCTTCCGGGTCGAAAACAAATTCTTCCGGCAGATTATCGGGCTGTTCCGGTTCTTTTTCTTCCTCTTTCTCCTCCTCTTTTTCTTCCTGTTCCTGCTGGTTTTCGTCTTGGGGCGGTTCCGGTGGTGGCGGTGGTGGCGGTGGTTGTTGTTGTTCCTGTTCTGGGGGTGGTGGCGTAATCAGCGATCGAGGTACAATAACTAATTCGACGGCTCTTTTTAAGTCATCGGCACTGACTAAATCCCGACCTTCTAAAGCAGCGGCGGCCTTGGCTACCCTCACGGCAAAAATCTCGGCGCGATGACCTTCCACCCTACCGCGCACCGCTTCCTCCACTAGATAACTAATTTGTTCTGGTTTAATTTTTACCTCTTTTAACCATTCCCTCGCCAAGATAATTTCGGTTTTTAGATCATCGATTTCTTGGGCATATTGGGCGATAAAAGCGGTGGGAGAAACAGCATACTCGATCGCCTGATTGACGGCGGTTACTCGTTGGTCTAAACTGAGGACACCATCGGCGGAAAGAGCAATGGCAATTCTATCTAATAAATGGGTTCGTAAATCCCCTTCTTCTGGGTTATAAGTAGCGATCAGGATTGGTTTACAGGGATGTTGAAAACTGATGCCTTCCCGTTCAATTTGGTTGCGCCCTTCGCTTAAAACTGTTAGTAATTGGTTAGCAATTTGGTCATCAAGTAGATTAATTTCATCGACGTAGAGAATTCCCCGATGGGCGCTGGCTAATAAACCGGGTTGAAAGACCGGTTCCCCCCGTTTCACCGATTCTTCCACATCGACGGAACCCAATAAACGATCCTCGGTCACTCCTAGGGGAATCTGCACGAAAGGGGCCCGGATAACTTCCGTGGCGACTTCTCCACTGCTATATTCTTCTTTGGTGCGATCGTCCCATTCGTCGGGATTATTGGGATCACAATTAAAGACATTACCCGCAATAATTTCGATCGGTGGCAGTAGGCAATGTATCGCTCGCGCCATGACTGATTTGGCGGTTCCCCGACGACCGGCAATTACCACACCCCCTAGAGCGGGATCCACGGCGGCTAAGAGTAGGGCTAATTTAATCGCTTCTTGGCCGACAACGGCAGTTAGGGGAAAATTGAGGGTCAGAGTGGGCATAGATCTAGATTCAGGCGGCCAAATTCTAGTGTAAAACAGAAGCTCACTGGTCTGGCACTTTTCCTCTTTTGATTCCCGAACTCAGATTTTAGCCGCATCTCGATGGATTTCTTCATCCCTGAACCGATCGACAAGTTGCCGGGTTAATCTAGGATTAGCTCCTGATAACGGCTGTAGAGAGGACAAAAATATGATAGCGACAATAATCGATCGCCTTACGGAAACTAACCCGCAAATTATGCGAGAATGGCAAGGAAGATTAACCCCGAAAAATATCTCGATCGCCTCGGTTATCTCCCTCGTTGGTCAATTATTAGTTTACTTGTACTATCAAAATCTCTTGCCGGTAGGGACGGGATTTAGTCGTTACTGTACCGCTAATCCCCCCAATAACAACGACTATTATCCCTATAGTGGGCTTAAATACTGTATCCAAGACTTAAATGGTCAATGGATGATTATCTCCCGGTTATGGTGGTTAGATATCTTCACTTTTCTGAGTATTACCGGTATTTTCGCTCTTTTAGTGGTGGGAACCTATCAATTAATCGCCGATCTTTCCGGGGAAGAACGCCGGGGTACACTTAATTTTATCCGTCTGAGTCCCCAACCCGCCAAAACGATTTTTATCGGCAAAATTTTCGGGGTTCCCATTCTCCTCTATCTCGTCTGTCTTCTCGCTTTACCCTTTCACTTGGGAGCGGGTTTATTAGCAGGTATTCCCTTATCCCTAATTTTAGCCTTCTACGGGGTTCTAATCGCTAGTTGTGCCTTTTTCTATCATGCCGCCCTTAGTTTCGCTTTAGCCACGCCATGGTTAGGGGGATTTCAGCCCTGGTTGGGCAGCGCTACAGTTTTATTCTTTGTGTTTTATAGCACTATTGTTACTTTATCGGGCTATGGCGGTTCCCGTACCCCCTTTGATTGGTTAATTCTCTTTAATCCTAGTTTTGTCCTTCCCTATCTAGTTAAATCTACCTTTCTCCCCCCCGATGCGGTACGCTATCTAGGAATCCCACAAGTCTTCGACCTTCGTTGGTACGGTCAATCTCTCTGGCAATCGGTTACAACGGGTATTAGTTTAATTTTGCTCAATTTTGCCCTCTGCACCTACGGGTTAACCAGAATTATCCAGCGTCGCTTCCATAATCCCCTCGCTACTCTTGTTAGTAAACCCCAAAGTTACTGGATGATGGGTTGTTTTAGCGCTATTAGCCTGGGTTTTGTCTTCCAAACTCTGGAAACGAGCTATATTTTCGATAATTTTGCGATTCTTAGCGTTTTTGTGGCGATTTTTGGCTTGTTAATCCTTTTTGCCCTCACTCCCCCTCGTCAAACTATCCAAGATTGGGCGCGCTATCGTCATCTGCAAGAAAAAACGGGCATTAGTCTGGGGAAAGCTGTAATCTTTGGCGAAAAAAGCCCTTCTACCCTAGCCATGGCTATTAACGTCGCCATTGCCATTTTATTCATCCTTCCCGCTATTTTTATCGCCCCTCTCCATGAATATAAACTAGCCACTGCAGCCGGGTTTCTCTTGGCAATGAACATGATTTTAGTCTATGCCGCTATCGCCCAATTATTGATGTTAGCCAGCACAAATAAGCGCGCTTTGCTGGCAGCCAGTAGCATCGGCATTTTGATTATTTTCCCTTTCCTCTGTTTCGCTGTCTTGCGAGTTAATCCCAGTCAATCTCCGCTTTTATGGTTTTTTACTTTTCTTCCCATTGCCGCTACTAAATACGCTACACTTCCCTCTTTCGCTTTGGCAATCTTCAGTCAGTGGTTGGGTTTAACCCTCCTCGGATGGCAAATTAATCGGCAATTAAATCGCCTTGGTGCCTCGGCAACTAAAGCGTTAATGCCGGGCTAAAAAATACCGACTCCCAGGGGAGATTAAATAATATCTCTGCCGACAATTTTCTCCCCTTGAGTTTCGGTTAAATTTTTTTTCCAAAAAAGCTTGACAAAACCCCGCAACTTGACAGATAATTTCTTATATAATGGGAATCCGTGCCTGCCTGCGACCCCCTCTTTTCAGGTCAAATAAAGCCCAAAAAAATTAACCCCAAAAAGTAGTCGGTGAACTGATAACTGATAACTGATAACTGATAACTGATAACTGATAACTGATAACATTTTTACCCCACCACCGATAAACTATCAACAATTAGCGAGGGAGTATAACAGGAGCCATTCCATTGATTATCAGATGCCAAAGCGATTAAATTCTGCAAAGCTGTATAAACATTTCCCGTCACCATTGTATCTTTAACTCGCCCGGTGATTTTGCCCTTTTCTATGCGATAACCCAGATCGATATTGACAGAAAAATCGCCTGAAATATCGGCCCCATGACCTAAAATTTGGTCGATAACTAAGCCTTCATCTATTTGCGAGATTAAATCCTCTAAAGTTCCCTCTCCCGGTGCAACGATTAAATTAACCAAATCTGGCATGGGATAAACGCCTAAACCAGGACGAAAACCGTTTCCCGTCGGAGGAGTTTTTAATAATCTGGCCGTGGTAAGATCGCTATAGAATTCCTTAACTCTACCTCCCTCAATTAAAGATAAAAATTTGGTGGGAGTTCCCTCATCATCAAAGGGACAACTATAGGGTTCTCGCTGGGGTTGTTGGGATAAAGTCAACTTTTCTGACATCACCAATTGACCGATTTTATCACTCCAGGGCGAGGACTTTTCTAAGATATGTTTCCCATTTAAAGCCATCGCCACCGTACCCCATAACAGGGTAACTGCATTAGCGGTCAATAAAATTGGTAATTTCCCCGTGGGACTATTCACATTATTTGCTGCCCATTGTAGTCGCTGCAATAACTGTTTAATTACCGTTTCGGGATGAGGTGTACTGCGAGTATATTCCCCATCATAAACCGCTAGAAAATCCTCCCCCCGCACCCATTCAATCCCCACATAATAACTCAAAGCTGTATCGGTATATTGACAATATAAACCCTGAGAATTAACTAAACGGGTGATTTCCCGTTCACATTCCCATTCACCACTACAAATAACCTCAGGGTAAACTTGGCGAATTTGGCCAATCATTTGATTACCCATCTCGATTAAAGATTCTACCGCCACATCTTGCCCAATCGGGTCATAGATTGCCCGTCGTGGTGGCGAAAATTCGATTTCTTCCGGGGCATTGAGATAGGATAAATTTAACGCCGTTTCTACTAAAATTTCAGGTTCCACATCACCATAACCCACCGCTAACCCTGGACAACCCTCGCGCCATAATCTTAAGGCAGTTCCCACGGATTCGGAGCTTTCTAGCTGTTTGAGACGATTAGCCTCAAAAAAAACGGGATGGGAAAGGGAGGAAGATTGATAAACTTCGGCTGCCACCGCTCCCGATTTGAGAGCTAGTTCGATGAGTTGTTGCGGATCGATCGTCATGGTGATAGTTTTTGAGATAATAGCTATCTGATTATCTCAAGCCCCGGCACTTCGGCGCAAACGCTGCTATTGACATCCTCGCCGCCGTAAAACGGACGGCGATTCCTCACCACGCCACTTTTTTAGGGTGGTCGCTGAACGGGGTTGACGCAGATAGCGAAAAACGCTTAATTGCTTAAGTCTGACA
>NZ_SFBY01000087.1:0-23194 GCF_007095505.1 Microcystis sp. M_QC_C_20170808_M3Col | reverse complement strand
AGAAATTAAACCCGATTTTCATGAAGCTTGGTACAACCGAGGGAGTGCGTTAGATGACTTAGGAAGGTATGAAGAAGCGATCGCATCTTACGATCGAGCTTTAGAAATTAAACCCGATTACCATGAAGCTTGGGATAATCGAGGATATGCTTTAACTTGTATGGGACGATATAAAGATGCACTAGAATCTTTTGATCGATCTATTAAAATTAATTCAAATGATGCTAATGCTTACTACAATAAAGCTGTTTGTTATGGCTTACAAAACAATGTAGAATTAGCTATCGAAAACTTACAACGCGCCATCAATCTTGATGTCGAATATCAGGATATGGCGAAAACGGATCAAGATTTTGAGCAGATTCGAGGAGATGAGCGGTTTCAATCATTGCTAGGTCGAGTATAATAATATATAGCGTTTCCTAAGCTAGTGAGGTACACCTATTTTTCTTCCCTTTTGCCTATTGCCTTTTGCCTAAAACCCATAACTTTTGTACCTCAGCAGACTGAAAAACGCTATATATTTCTACTTTACTCAAGGAGATATTCTATGACTAACACCTACACAGCTATAATTCAGCTAGACGGCGATTGGTGGATTGGTTGGATAGAAGAAATTCCGGGAGTTAACTGTCAAGAAGCATCTCGTGATCAGTTATTAGAAAGCCTAAAAATTACTCTTAGTGAAGCATTAGAATTGAATAAACAGGAAGCAATTGCCGCTACTAGGGGAAACTACCAAGAAGAGAAAATTGTTGTATGAAACGCAAACAGTTCATCCGCTACCTTCGTTCTCAAGGTTGTGAAATGCTCAGAGAAGGAAGTAGCCATTCTTGGTGGTTTAACCCCCGATTAAATAAAAGATCTGCGATTCCAAGACATACGGAAATTAGGGATATTCTCGCTAATAAAATATGCAAAGATCTCGGAATACCACTAATCAAATAAATCGTTCATCAGTCTTGATGTCGAATATCAGGATATGGCGAAAACAGATCAAGATTTTGAGCAGATTCGGGGAGATGAGCGGTTTCAGAGATTGTTGGTTAATATTGACGAATAACTCTGTTTATAGTATAATTAAGTAAGACAATTTAACTTTAAATAATTAACAATTATGAAAGCTACTACCCTATCTCAAACAGAAAGTCCAAATCTTCTAAGCAGACAAGAAATCTGTCAGTTTTATCCGGATCAATGGGTACTAATCCTCAATCCTGAACTAGATGAGGAACTTAATGTTATTCAAGGACAAGTTTTAACCCATTCAGCCAACAGAGATGAAGTTTATAATCAACTTTCTTTACGACAAGGACAACCAGTAGCTATTGAATACACTGGCATTATTCCTGATAATATAGTGGTGGTTATATGACTTATAATAAACCTCATTCATTGCTGCGTCATGGTCAAAATTTGTTTAAAATTAATGCCATGATTGGCGGAATAAATAAGGGAGATTTTTATCGAGTTACTTTATTGGTTGATACAGGCTCTAGTATGACAATATTGCCTGTCAAAATCTTAGAAGATTTAGGTTACAATCTAAATAATCCTCAAAGCAAGCAAACAATAGTAACTGGCAAAGGAACTACCCCTCCGATACCTATAATTCAAATTGCTTGGTTTAATTGTATAGGACAACTTCTCAAAAATTTTGAAGTTATGGCCTACAATATTCCAGCAGTTTTGCGGGTAGATGGTTTATTAGGTATGAACTTTTTGATTAGTTGTCAATCTGTTATCTCAGTAGCAACAGCTAAAATATATTGCCAGAACATTATTAAATCTTAGGAAACTTACAACGCGCCATCAATCTTGATGTCGAATATCAAGATATGGCGAAAACGGATAAGGATTTTGAGCAGATTCGGGGAGATGAGCGGTTTCAATCATTGCTAAGTTAAGAAAACCCAAAAAGAGATAACTATCTATGTCGAAAGCAATCCTATCATCAGAATTAGGGTATAATAACTCTTAAGTCACAACTTTCTATCCTATCAGGAGAACAATTGCTATGACACTGGCAACCACCCACCAACAAACCATTTTAGAAAAACTGCAAACCCTCAACCCACAACAACAACAACAAGTAATAGAGTTTATTGAATTTTTGCAACTTAAAGCAGATAAGACAGCAATTTATGAGGAAGAAAGAGAAATTTCTGCTTTAGAATCAGCCGGAGACTTAGTGGGGTGTTTAGACAGTGGTAAAGGAGATTTATCCCTAAAAAAGAGGGAATTTAAAAAAAAGCATCTAGTCTAATATGCTTAAAAGAGTAATTCTAGATACGGGGGTCTTAGTCGCCGTTCTCGACCGGAGTGATAATTATCACAATTGGGCAATTCAGCAATGGGAAAAAGTTGCCAAACCTTTATTAACTTGTGAGGCAGTTATCACTGAATCCTGTTTTATTTTACAAGATGTTTATGGGAGTGAAGATGCAATAATGTCTTTAATTGAACGGGGAACAATTAAAATAGATTTTAGCCTAAATGATGAAGTCAAAGTCATCCGAGAGTTAAGACAGCGTTATCAATCCGTTCCCATGTCTTTTGCTGATGCTTGTTTGGTGAGGATGACTGAATTAATTGAAAGCAGTTCTGTGTTAACTTTAGATAGCGATTTCTATATTTATCGCTAGAATCGGAGAGAAATGATTGATGCAATAATTCCTGACTGACAACCTCCATACCGAATATCAGGATATGGCGAAAACGGATCAAGATTTTGAGCAGATTCGGGGAGATGAGCGGTTTCAATCATTGCTAAGTTAAGTAGATAAAAAAAGAGATAACTATGCTCAATCAATATACTGCTAAATATACAAAAATTCCCTCTGGTTACATGGGACAACTGATAGAATGGCCAGAAGTGATTACCGAAGGAGCAACCTTAGAAGAATGTCGAGAAATGCTCAAAGATGCTCTCTTTGAAATGATTTTAGCCTATCAACAACAAAACCAACCGATTCCTCTAGAAGAATGCTTGTTAGAATCAATTTATCTAAGTATTTAAGATGTCAGTAAAACGCAGAGATCTAATCAAATATTTTGAAGAAAATGGTTTTTATCTTCTCAGGGAAGGCGGGAATCACTCTATCTATACCAATGGAGAAAAACTATTCCCATTAAAAGACACCGTACTATTGATAAAGTAACAGCCAATGTCATTTGCAAACAAGCTGGACTAGAAGCAAAGTTTTAAATCACCTCGATTAAAGCTTGTAATAAATATTTATTTTAGGTGCATTCCAATCATTTTCAAGGTGTTGGAGGTGATAATAAGATTCTTTGACCTCGGTTTCTGACCATTCCAATTCTTCAACTAGAAGTGGCTGTTCAGGGTTTTGAGGAAAATCAACAGATTGCTTCCTAGCATTCAGAGAAATAGATGCTGGTTTAGTTTCTTGATTTGACATATCAGAAATTATACTAAATCTGGTTATCAAAAACTGATTATTTATTCTCCCCTTTGCCTCTTGCATGAGTGCCTCTCTTGATATGTAGCCTATACTCAAGGGATTTAGTATAATTGACCGCCTAAAAATCGAAAATTTTGCTCATTATATCATAAAAATCACCAAAAATACTTAATTTAATAAGACAACTAAATAATTGTTTAATCGGTAATTCTTGAGGAAATCTAAAATCAGAACCCAAATGGTAAAAAGAGTGAGAGAATAAAAACATAGTTCAGAGAGGAGAGGCTGTCAAGACAAGCTTTCCAGTCGTAAAATCCATAATTCTTGCCGGGTGAAGGCTAATAAATAACTTTCAAAAAAGCGGGATTGAACTTAGTAGAACAAATCGCAACAATCTGTCAATCTACTGAAAAAAAGAGAGAAAACTTATGTTTTGTGAACAATGCGAACAAACCGCTAGTGGTAATGGTTGCCATCAGTGGGGAGCCTGTGGAAAAAGTCCCGAAGTCAACGCTGTTCAAGACTTATTAGTTTATTGTCTGCGGGGATTAGCATCGGTAGTTTTAAAAGCAAAAGAAGCGGCGATATCTACTCGCGAAGCCGATATTTTTACCTGTGAGTCGCTTTTCGCCACCATGACCAATGTGAACTTCGATCAACGACGTTTTACCGATTATATTCAGCGTTGTTTAGAGATTCGGGAAAATTTTAAAGCACAATTGGGATCGCTGGACTGGTCTGCACTTGCCAACTATCAGCCTAATTTTAATGAGAGCCTAGTTAGCCAAGGTCAAGAAGTATCCTTAGAACTAATTGAAAAAGTGCAGGACATCGATATTTTTTCCCTAAAGTTAACCGCTATCTACGGAGTTAAAGGTCTTGCTTCCTATACTTTCCACGCTCAGGAATTAGGTCAAGAGGATGACTCGGTTTATCAGGTTATCCAAGAGACTTTAGCGGCAATTGATCGGGGGGATTTAAACCTGAATGATTGGGTGGCAATCTGTCTAAAAGTCGGGGCAGCAAACCTGCGGGCCATGGAATTATTAGATCAAGGTCATACCGAAACCTACGGTCATCCCATACCGACAAATGTTCCCTTAAATCCGCGTTTAGGTAAAGCCATTTTAGTCTCCGGCCATGATATTAAACAATTGGCAGCTTTACTGGCACAAACTGCCAATACTGGCATAACAGTCTATACCCACGGAGAATTATTACCCGCTCACGGTTATCCAAAACTAAAAGAAAAATATCCCCATCTCTACGGTCATTATGGAACCGCTTGGCAAAATCAAACTAAAGAATTTGCTAAGTTTCCGGGGGCAATAGTTTTAACTACTAATTGTCTCATGCCCCCCCACGAAAACTATGAAAGTAAACTCTTTACCCTCGGACCTGTGGGTTATGCCCATATTAACCGCTTAGAAACAGTTGACAGTGCGATCGATTTTAGTCCCGTGATTGCTAAAGCACTGTCATTGCCCGGATTTACTGAAATAAGCGAACCTCGGCAGGTAATGGTAGGATTTGCCCACAATACCGTCCTCAGTGTCGCTGATACGGTGGTTGATGCCCTTAAACAGGGTAAAATCCGTCACTTCTTCCTAGTTGGTGGCTGCGATGGGGCAAAACCCGATCGCAATTACTACACCGAATTTGTGGAACAAGTCCCCGAAGATTGTATCGTTTTAACCCTTGCCTGCGGAAAATTCCGCTTTTTCGACAAACAATTAGGTAGCATCGAAGGATTACCGCGGCTAATGGACGTGGGACAATGTAACGATGCCTATAGTGCCATCAAAATCGCCCTAGGATTAGCCAACGCTTTTAACGTTAGCGTCAACGAGATACCCCTATCCCTAATTATCTCTTGGTACGAACAAAAAGCGATCGCTGTACTGCTCACCCTGCTGCATCTAGGTATGCAAAATATCCGTCTGGGACCAACTTTACCGGCATTTATCTCCCCTAACGTCCTGAAATTCCTCGCCGATACCTATCACCTGCAGCCGATTACCACCCCCGCAAAAGACTTAGCCGATTGTCTAGGTTAAAACTTTCTGTAAAAATCCCACCTTTGGTGGCAAACCGTGGCCTATGGAAGGAGAGGGATATTATCCTCAAGGAGAATAATTTTTATGTCCGTAATCACTTTAAGCATTGATGGTAAAGATGTAGCGATCGAAGCAGGTTCGCGAGTTCTCGCGGCAGCTAGTCAGGTAGGAATAAAAATTCCCGCCCTCTGTCATCTCGAGGGGGTTTCCGAAGTGGCTGCCTGTCGCTTATGTTTGGTAGAAATTGAAGGTATTAATAAATTATTACCCGCCTGTGTAACGGAAGTGGCGGAAGGAATGGTGGTTCATACCGATACCCCAAAACTCAAAGAATATCGCCGCATGACGGTGGAATTATTATTCGCTGAAGGTAATCACGTTTGTGCAGTTTGTGTGGCTAATGGTAACTGTGAATTACAAGATTTAGCCATCGAAGTGGGTATGGATCATAGTCGTTTTCCCTATCGTTTTCCCAAGCGAGAAGTGGATATTTCCCATCATCTTTTCGGTATCGATCATAATCGTTGTGTTCTCTGTACCCGTTGTGTGCGAGTCTGCGATGAAATTGAAGGGGCGCACGTTTGGGATCTGGCTTATCGCGGCGAAAAAGATAAAATTATTGCGGGAATGGATCAGCCTTGGGGCAGCGTTTCTGCCTGTACTTCCTGCGGCAAATGTGTTGCCGCTTGTCCAACCGGGGCGATATTCCGCAAGGGTTCCGCCGTTTCTGAAAAAGAGGAAGATCGATCGAAGTTGGAATTTTTAGTTAACGCTAGGACTCAACACCAATGGACGCGTTAAAGTAATCGATGGAGGGTGATAGTGATCGATGGGCGCATTTAGATATCTACGAGAAGAAACTAACGGCCAAGGTAAGGGAGGACTATGATCAGATTATGGATAATAATCAAGATATCCTAGGGATTGCTGCCCAATACGAAATCTCGGAAATCGATATCCGACGCGCCAAGGATTACGCTTTTGGATCGGGAGTGTCTCGATATCAATTTTTTCCCGAAGGTTTAATGGTAGCAGCTTGGCGAAGACTCGCTGGCGCTCAAGGGAATAATCTTGATCGGATGTTTCTCAATCATGAAATCTACGAATCTGACTTAGTGATTAATCGAGGCTTTTCGCAGCAACAAGCGCATTTACTGGCACAAAAACAATATCCTTGGTCCGATTCAATTCAGCAAACAAGATAATTATGACCACATCACCCGAATCGCAATTTCTGCAAGCCCTAGAAATGTGTCAGTCTCTCTCCAATTTGACGGCGCAATTTTCTAGTATTCCTTGTCGGATAATTGAAATTTTGTCTGATGTCAGTCAAGAGCCTAGGGTTTTGTATTCGCTCTTAATTAAATATTCTAGAGAGGTGGATTCCGCTTTAGTTGCCCTAGATATTTATGCCAAAAATGCTGATAATTGGCGAGTAAAAGATCGAGATAAAACCTGTTCTCTTGGTTTTGGAGTGAAAGACCATTGCACGATTTTAAGCTGTTTGCTCAATTTCAGCAAACGTCCTTTTTCTTTTATTTCTTATACGGGAAATTTTGCATCAGAGGCGATTATTTTTGAGCTACTTAAAGACTGGAAAAATCTAGATTTAGCCCCTTTCTTTGAGGAAAAAATGCAAGAGTTTATCCTGGAGGCAAAAATAGCTTAAAAGAGAATTTCTTTTCGTTTGATCCTTTTGACCAAATTGCAACTCAGCCAACAATACCAACCAAGGAATTAAAATTATGAGTAAAATTCGCTTCGCTACTGTCTGGTTAGCCGGTTGTTCGGGATGCCATATGTCCTTCCTCGATTTGGATGAATGGCTGTTAGAATTAGCCGAAAAAGTTGACGTGGTGTATAGTCCCGTCGGCTGCGATCTGAAAACCTATCCCGAAAATGTCGATGTCTGTTTAGTGGAAGGAGCGATCGCTAATCAGGACAATTTAGAACTAATTCATCTAGTCCGCCAAAATACCAAAACCGTCGTTTCTTTTGGTGATTGCGCCGTGACTGCTAACGTTCCCGCTATGCGAAATATGTTAGGAACTGCCGATCCCGTGCTAAAAAGGGCTTATTTAGAGTTAGGAGATAACACACCTCAACTACCAGAAGAACCCGGTATCGTTCCCGAATTATTAGATCAAGTGCTGCCCGTCCATCAAGTCATTCCCATCGATATTTTTATGCCGGGTTGTCCCCCCGATGCGGACAGAATTCGCGAGACATTGATTCCGATTTTAAAAGGGGAATTACCCGTGATGGCAGGACGAGAAATGATTAAATTTGGTTAATTGAATCAGTTATCAGTTATCAGTTATCAGTTATCAGTTATCAGTTATCAGTTATCAGATTTGAGTTTTAAGTTTTAAGTTTTGAGTTTTGAGTTTTGAGTGAGCAGTATGTATTAAGTGAGCCTCATCAAATGGCAGTTTGCTGCTGTCTTTTCGCTGTTTACTGTTTACTGATTATACTAAATCCACTGAGTATAGGCTACATATCAGAAGAGGCACTCATGCAAGTGGAGTGACTCTTAAATTATTACAGATGTGTCAGCAGCCGTCTGTAAGCATCCCACCGAAAAACTAATGCGCGGGGGGTTTGGGGGCGGCGCCACGCCCCCAACGGGGGGTTTGGGGGGTAGAACCCCCCAAAGGCTTGGATTGAGTGATAAAATCGGAAGTAATACTAAATCCGTTGAGTATGGGCTACATATCAAGAGAGGCACTCATGCAAAACGGAGAATAAATAATCAGTTTTTAATAACTGGATTTAGTATTACTGATCACTGTTTACTGATTACTGTTTACTGAACATCTCCCCTAAATCAAGTTAAAATATCCGCTCCCAACATCCGTTGATATTTAGCTTCTAAGGCTTGTTTCAAATTGGGCAAAGTGATTAAATGGGGATCATCTAACATAATTTTTTCGGCGGCATCTCTTGCCAAAACTAACACCTCTTGATCCTCGACTAAACTAGCGAGGGCAAAATCTGGTAAACCCGATTGTCGTTGTCCTAAAACTTCCCCCGGACCGCGAAATCGCATATCCATTTCCGAGATAAAAAAGCCGTCTTGGGATTGTTCCAAAACCGTTAATCTTTGACGGGAATTAGCACTATTACTGCCACTTAAAAGTAAACAGTAGGATTGATGGGAGCCTCTGCCCACGCGCCCCCGTAATTGATGCAATTGTGACAGGCCAAAACGTTCGGCATTTTCAATTAACATCACCGTGGCATTGGGAACATCAACCCCCACTTCGATAACTGTAGTTGAGACAATAATTTGCAGAATATTATCGCGAAAAGCTGTTAAGATTTCCTCTTTTTCGGCGGAACTCATGCGACCATGGAGTAAACCGATATTAAAATTAGGAAAAATCTTTTCTGATAAATTTTGATATTCTTCCACCGCAGCTCTAACATCTAATTTTTCCGATTCTTCAATCAAGGGAAAAATCACATAAGCTTGTCTGCCTTGGGCAATTTCACGGCGAATTAAATCATAGGCAGCCCTTCTTTGATTCCCATTTAAAGCGGTGGTTTGAATCGGTTGTCTGCCGGGGGGTAATTCGTCAATTTGACTCACATCCAAATCCCCATGCAGGGTTAAAGCTAAAGTACGGGGAATCGGTGTTGCTGTCATGGTTAAAACGTGGGCAGACTCTCCTTTGCTTAATAATCTTGCCCTTTGTTGTACCCCAAAGCGATGCTGTTCATCAATAACAACTAACCCCAACTTGCGGAAATTAACTGCATCTTGAATTAGGGCATGAGTTCCCACTAAAAGTGGTAATTCTCCTGTCTCTAATTGGGCGTGAATTTCTCGCCGTTTAGCGGTTTTTGTGGAACCAGTTAATAATTCTATGGGTAAATGTAAGAGATTAAACCAGCTAACTAACTTACGATAATGTTGTTCTGCTAAAACTTCCGTGGGAGCCATTAATGCCGCTTGATAACCGGATTGTAGGGCTGCTAAAATAGCATAAACTCCGACAATTGTTTTGCCAGAACCCACATCCCCCTGCACGAGACGATTCATCGGGGTGCTAGAATCTAAATCCTCTAAAATTTCCTCAATAACTCGTTTTTGAGCATTAGTTAATTGAAAGGGAATTATCTGATTAAATCGATCAATTAGTTGACCCTTAGCACTAAAAACAGCACTTTTCTGTGTCTGACGATACTGTTGCCGCCGCCGCAGAAAACCCAATTGTAAAAAGAAGAATTCATCAAAGACTAATCGCCGTCGCGCTTGACTGAGAATCTCGGCATTATTGGGGAAATGAATGTTAGTAATTGCTGTTTTTAAATCGATTAATCCGTATTGTTTTCTTAGACCGAAAGGCAAGGGATCTTTTATCGCCTCTACTGCCCCAAAAGCGGCGACTACAGCCTTTCTAACTAGGTCGGCGGGTACTCCATCGGTGAGGGGATAAACCGGCAGAATACGCCCGATTTTTAAGGACTCAATACTTGCCCCAGAACTGTCTAATAATTCAAATTCAGGATTTTCTAAAGTTAACCCATATTTTCCCGCTTTGACTAAACCACTAACCGCCACCACCGAACCCACCAGATAGAGTTTTTTTTGTCCTTCTTGCCAAGCACGATTAGTATAGCGAGTTCCCGCATAAAAACGGTTTAATTTTATCTGTCCAGTGCGATCCTGTAAGAGCAATTCAAAGATAGCTAACTTGGTATTTTTGGGGCTAGTAAAACAATTACAGCGCTTGACATTCCCCACTAAAGTTACCGTTTCCCCCTCGGTTAAATTAGCGATATTGACTTGACGACTGTAATCAATATGATCCCGGGGATAATAATATAATAAATCTTCAACTTTGTGGAGGTTTAATTTTTCTAAAAGACCAGCTTTTCTCTCTCCCACTTCCGCTAGATATTTCAAGGGTTGTTCGAGGGTAACTTGCCGTGGAGAAATAGCCTTTGCCGTGATGGGAGTGGTATTAATAATTTTCGCCGCAGCTGGTTCTTTTGGGGTGGGGGTTGCTTCTAAAGTTTGCCGTAATTGTTGCAAAAAATTGCGAGTTTCGGTGACTAATTGTTGTCTTTGTCTGGGATTAAACTGGGAATATTGGGCAAATTTTTGGGCTAATTCTCGCCAGCGATTTCTCTCACTAGTGGAAATTCCCACGGGAGGATTATCCCCGAAACTAAGACACAAAAACTCGCTAAAACGGTACTGATTTCCCTGAAGATCTGGATAACCTTTTTCCGCTTCCACAGATAAGGCTTTTTGTAATCTCACCCAGTCGGGTATTTCCCCTTTCATAATTGCCTCTTGACTCCAAATTTCCCGGTATTATGTTTCCCTAATACCTCTGTTTGATCATAACTGATTAATCATACCAACTACTGCGCCACGCCGCTTCCGCTTGAGCGATAGTATATTCTTTGCGAATACGATGATATTGTTCCCCTAGACGATTTAATTGTTCCCAAAGGGAGCGAATTTGATTTCTTTCGACACTTAAGCGCGTATCAGCAAATTCAAGTTCAGCCATTCGTAGATGAATCGCCGTTACTTTAGTGACTTTGCTACTTGAAAAATCATGATCATCCCCATCATCTTCATCTTCATCTTTTTCTTCCTCTGGTTCAGGGTTTTTAGCTTCCACTAGAATGTTTAACATATTATTTCCTCCACCTAGGGATTGTCCTTCTTCTCCCGCTTGAATTGCCATATCGATAATTTGACTGGGTAGATAAGGGGGAAGAATATAAGCTTTTTGTAGTTGCTGATTAATTTGTTTAGAGAGATGATTGAGAATCTCGATACAGTTTTTTTCCAGCACTCGACAACAATAAAGTAAAGTATCGGGGTTATTAATCTCTCCAGTTGCGGCTAGATTTTCCCGTTTGTCTAGAAAAAGTTTCAAGAAATCTGGGGTGTTAACTGTCTCTGCTGGACTTTTAGAGAATCCTACCCCTGAAAATGCCCCTCGCTCGAAGCTCTGCTCGCCCAATTGCTGTAAACTGGCTTTAGCCTCTTGTCCTAGAGCTTTGATCTCCTCTTGTAGTTTCTGACGATTGCTGTGGGAGAGGGCCAGAAATTCCCCCCCATAGTAACGGGTACATATATAATACACTGCCCCGATCGCCTGTTTATAGAGAGATTCACCGAGTAAATCAAGATAAATTCGGTATTTTTCTCGCATTCTTTCGGCTAAATTTGCCACTTCCGTTTCTATGTTCTTTAAATCTTGTTGTAGCTTGTTCAGTCTTCCAGTCATAGAAATTTTACCGAGGGAGAAGTTAGCGATCGGCGAATTCTATTATAGCGACTTATTGTCAGCTATAGCGCCCTGACCAGGGGGAGATGTTCAGACTCGATCATTTATCGGTTATTTTAGGTATTAGCTTTTAGCATTGGTTTGGCAAAGATAACTGCTATAATGAAAATGATTAGCAGGAAAACTCTCTATCTACATGGTAAGATAAAGTTACTGGAATTGGGATAAAACAGCGAAAATTTTTTGCAGAGCTTACCACCACAAGTTCCCCATGAAAACCGACAGTATTTTTTATGATCTTTTTCAATCTTATCCGTCAATTTTCTTTGAATTAATCAACCTTGCCCCCAGAGAAGCTGAGAATTACCGCTTTGATTCCGTCGAAATTAAGCAACTAGCTTTTCGTATTGATGGCGTATTTTTGCCCAATATTACCGATCCTAGCATTCCTATTTATTTCTGCGAGGTGCAATTTCAAGATGATCAGAATTTTTATGGCCGTTTCTTTGCTGAAATCTTCTTATATCTCAGTAAAACTGCTTTTAACAATGATTGGCACGGGGTGGTCATTTATCCCCATCGTCGGGTAGAATCAGATCAGGTTGTACGTTACCAAGACTTATTGACATCTGGGAGAGTGACGCGAATATATTTAGATGAACTAGATGATATTAATCAAGATTCCCTCGGTATTGCCACTATAAAATTAATTATTGCTAAAGAAAATCAAGCAGTGGCAACAGCCAAACAACTTATTGAACGAGTGCGAACTGAATTTACCCAACCGCAAAACCTCCTACAATTAATAGAAACGATCCTTATCTATAAATTACCACGTCTAAGTCGCCGGGAGATAGAAGCCATGTTTAGTTTAGATGAACTGAAACAAACCCGTTATTTTCAAGACGTTCGAGAAGAAGGTAAACTGGAAGGTAAACTGGAAGGTAAACTGGAAGGTAAACTGGAAGGTAAACTGGAAGGTAAACTGGAAGGTAAACTGGAAGGTAAACTGGAATCTGTGCCGCGTTTATTGGCTTTAGGTTTAACTGTAGAACAAATTGCTCAAGCTTTGGACTTAACTGTAGAAAAAGTGCGAGAAATACCAGAAACCCATTAAGATAATCTAGCAGTAGGCTATGACAGCATTTCTCCTCAGGATAAAGTGTAACCTAATTTGGTATCGACCACCGACTACCCAAAACGAAAACTTCCTACCTCACCTATGACTAGCACTCCTTCAGCTTCTTTAAAATTTAAAAAAAACAAAATTACCGACACAAATATCACTCTCTCCCATGGCAGTGGTGGCAAAGCAATGCGGGATTTAATTAATGAGATATTCGTTAATAACTTTGATAATAACTTACTGGCAACCCTTGAAGATCAAGCCCGATTTGAGATTAAAGATTTGGCTAAAATAGGCGATCGCTTGGCATTTACCACCGATTCCTATGTGGTTTCTCCCCTATTCTTTCCGGGGGGTGATATTGGCAGTTTAGCAGTCAATGGAACCGTTAATGATTTGGCTGTCGGTGGGGCAATTCCTCTCTATCTCAGTTGTAGTTTTATCCTCGAAGAAGGTTTATCTATCGACACCCTAAAAACCATCGTTACCAGCATGAAAATAGCCGCCGACAAAGCAGCGGTAAAAATCGTCACCGGGGATACAAAAGTCGTTCCCAGGGGACAAGGGGATCAAATATTTATTAATACCTCTGGAGTCGGAGTAATTCCGGCCCGAATCAATTCCAGTGCCAATAATTTACAAGTTGGCGATCGCATTTTGATTAACGGTTTTCTGGGGGATCACGGCACCGCCATTCTGATGGCCAGGGGCGAATTAGACCTGCAATGCACAATCGAAAGCGATTGTCAAGCTCTGAATTCTTTAATTTCTGCAATTCTGGCAGTTTGCCCGGAAGTTAAAGCGATGCGGGATGCCACTAGAGGCGGATTAGCCACAGTTTTAAACGAATTCGCCCAAAGTTCAGGGGTGGGAATACAGGTACAGGAAACGGCGATCCCCATCCGGGAAGAAGTGCGAGGAATGTGCGAATTATTGGGCTTAGAACCGCTTTATCTGGCAAATGAGGGCAAATTAGTCCTTGTCGTGCCTCCGGAGGCGGAAAATCGCGTTTTAGCAGTGATGCGTTCCCATCCTGACGGTAAAAATGCCGCTTGTATCGGGGAAGTCGTCGCTTCTCCCCCCAATTTAGTTTACTTAAAAACCGCTTTCGGCACTAAAAGGATTCTCGATATGTTAGTCGGTGAACAATTACCGAGAATATGTTAATTAGACAGGAGACAGTTTTAAAGGAAAAAGTGAAAACTAAAAAAACAGATAGTTGGGGTTTTGGGGTTTTAGTTGAAATTTCCCTGCTCCCTTCTCCCTGTTTCCTGTTCCCTGTTCCCTGATAACTGATAACTGATAACTGAAAATGCACGAACTAGGAATTACCCAAAATATTATTGAACTTGCTTTAGAACACTCGCGAGGAATGAAAGTTAAGCGCGTGGTGTTAGAGATTGGTAAACTAACGGCAATTATGCCAGAATCGATCGCTTTTTGTTTTGATACCTGTTGTCAAGGTACTAATATAGAGGGGGCAATGTTAGAGATTCTAGAAATTTCTGGTTTAGGACAGTGCCAAGATTGCGGAAATGAGCTAGAACTAGAATATCCCTACGGAATCTGCGATCGATGTAGTAGTCGCAATATAGTCATTTTACAGGGTCAAGAATTAAATCTCAAATCGTTGGAGACAGAATCCTTATGTGTGTAACCTGTGGTTGTTCTGATAACTCGGAAGTGATGGTAACTAATCCGCAAACAGGAACCCATGAACATATTTTAGCCGATGGTACTGTTATTAGTCATAGCCATCACGATCACGAGCATGAGCATCCCCATCATCCTGCGGAAATTCACGCTCAAATTCATGGTAGCATTCTCCAAGTTGAGCAAAATCTGCTGGCAAAAAATAATCTGTTAGCGGCACAAAATCGCGGTTGGTTGAAGGGGAGAAAAACTGTTGCCCTTAATCTAGTTTCTTCCCCCGGTTCGGGAAAAACTACCCTTTTAACTCGCACAATTGCCGATTTAAAAACCGCTATTCCTATCAGTGTCATTGAGGGAGATCAAGCAACAGCTAATGATGCCCAAAAAATTAGTGAAACCGGTTGTCAGGTTATCCAAATTAATACCGGAACAGGTTGTCATTTAGAAGCATCAATGGTAGAGAGAGGATTAATCGAACTCGATCCACCGATGAATTCTTTAGTCATGATCGAAAATGTCGGTAATCTAGTTTGTCCTGCTTTATTTGATTTGGGAGAAAATGCCAAAGTCGTCATTCTTTCCGTCACCGAAGGAGAAGATAAACCGATTAAATATCCCTATATGTTCCACGCTTCTCAAGTCATGATCTTGACAAAAATAGACCTACTGCCCTACGTTAATTTTAACCTCGATCGCTGTTTAGATTACGCCTATCAAGTTAATCCCAATCTGAAAGTTTTTCAAGTTTCCGCTACCACTGGAGAAGGTTTAGATGCTTGGTACGGTTGGTTAAAATCGCTGGTTTAAGTTAGCTTAACAAAATTAGAGATTCGTTCAAAATCTATGCGACAGAATCAATAAAGTGAAATACTTCTACTCACTTGTCTACAGGCGATTTTGTCAAAAAAAGTAAAGAAATGTGTGCATGACTCCTTATGGATCGGCACTAGATACTTGCTAAAGTTTCAATCCCGATAATTCAAGTAATACTATAATCATATTCTTTTGCCGCTTGTACTAAGGATAAAAGTTGTCCGGTTTGATCGCTTCCCGATACTCCTAAATCACTGTGACAGAGGATAACTTTTTCGCTTACCCGTGCCAATAAATCCCTTAAAACTCTCTGTAAACGTGCCTGATTTTCCTCTAATTCTGCTTCTGTTGTCCAGCGTTGATATGGACCTTCTCGCCAAAAAATCGGCGCAGCAAAAAGAGTAGCAGCTCCTCCTTGTTCCCAGAGTGGAGAGGAACAATCTAGCCAAAAATGCCAACGATGACTAGAACGAAAAGAACGATATTGAAAGATATTGCCTAGGGTGACTGCTGAGGAAGATTTAATAAATTGTCGCACGGGATAGGGATTAGCAGTAATTGTGCCACGGCGCAAAAGTTGGATAAACTGACTAATAGTTTCGCTGGGACTTTGAAAACAGGGTTCACTCTCACGCAAACGGCGATCGATCTCCCAAAAATGTTGGGCAGTTTCCATTAATTCTCGTAAAGCTGCCAAGTGATCGAAGGGCAAATTTTCCCCATCGTTTAATAATTGTTCGATCGCTTGATTTAAGACAAAAATCGGGAAAAGTTTCGCTTCCTGCTGCCGTTTTTTCATCCCTTCGATCCAGTGACAAATTCTTTCGTAGGCAGTACAAGCTTTTTGTCCTAAGCGATCCCAACGGGGAAAAGTTTCGATCGCTAATAAACGAGGATTTTCCGGATGCACTTGATAACAATGATCGGCAATTAATCCGGCGCGGATTGGATCGATATCGGGAATTAAATTCTCTTCTTCATCCCAGCAATAACGGCTAAAAATCACCAGCATTTCCGCTATGGCCTCTTGGGGGGCTAAACGCCCCAAATTTGCGTAAACAAGGGCGAGAAGGGTCAATAAGGCCCGAATCAGAGGACAACTGATCAGGGGTCGTTGTTCGTTGAGGGGTTGAACGGGTATCCCGGCACCGGTTAAAATTTCCATCAGGCTATAACGGGCGATTTCGTCTAAACCGGGGGCAATAACGGCGATTTCTTCGGATTTTACTGCTCCTTGCTTGACTGCTTGAATAATAGCTGTGGCTGTCTTCCGTAACAATTCGGCGCGAGAGGTGGTTTGCAGGGAGATGAATTGATCGGGAAGATTGCCAAGATAGTTACCGTCGCTGATTAAGGAGAGAACCGTCTCGCTAAACTGAGCAGCTAACCCGTCGGTGGTAGATAATGGCATAATTTGACAGCGTGCCGCTAATTTTTGTAGATAATCGGGATCGGCAGTTAATCCTAAGCGAATTTTTCCCTGGGGATTGTAGGTAAAAACGCTAAAACAATCATGATCGAGGAAAAAACTGAGTAAATCCTTGGCAATAGCCGGATAATCGTCCACATCGTCCGCAAAAACTCCCCGGAAGCGTTTTAATAGTTGCTGCTGATAACGACTATCAGGAAATAAATAGCGCCAATAGAGTTCGTAGATGATACCATAACTTAATAAACCACGTTCTAGAGACCAATCACGCCATTGAATGATTAATTCTCCCACTTTTTCTGGTGTTTCCTGCTCATTAATCGCTAAAACTCGTTTTAAATCTGTTTCTGATAATCCGTCGGCTAATCTTTCGGGTATCTTTTCTGCGGGAACACCACTAGCGCCGGCTAATTGTAACAAATCGAGAACTTGACGGACAAAACGATATTCATTTATGCTAGTAAGCTGGAAGAATTCAGCGATCGCTGGTTGCCAGAGACGGGTGGCGAGTTCCTGTTCCGTTTCTGGGCGTAATCGGCGGGGAAATTGCGCTTTTAGCCCTAAAGACTCGAAAATTAACGGCCAAAACAGGATGACTTCATCGGTGAGAAAACCTAAAGGGGTTTTGCAGAGAATCGGATAGCTACCCCTAACAGCAAGGGCTAATTGATCGGCTAATTCCCGTTTGTTATCATCGTTGGCAGCGAAAACTAAGATCGTTTGGGAAAGGGGCGATGATTTCGATCGATCGAGATACAATAAATCCTGGGACTGACGTTGAGAAACAACCCAGCGCCGAAATTCCCCGACTAAAGCGGTGGTTTTTCCCGATCGAGTCCCACCTTCGATCCAAATTGGTATGATTGACATCGTTTTTTCTCGATTGTATTTGTTAAGATGACTGATTGGTACTCTAGCTTTTTTCCTTGTGGAAGTAATTGTTTCCTATGAATCTTAATCGGATTTTGCAAGGTGTTAATCAATGGTTATTACAAACTCCTGAACGTTCTTTAGATGAGGCTTATCATGCAGCTTTGAAGATTAAGGAGATAGAAGACAAGCATTTTCAAGGGCGAAAAGTGGCAGCGGAGTTCTCGAATTATGGCAGTACCACTAATTCCTATTTTATCGCAGAAGTTAAAGGTTATCTGCAAAAAATTAAAGTCAGATTGACGGAGTTTAAAGCTAGTCGCTCGATCGTTAATACCTTCGGACCAAATCAACCGACAATTAATAATGGGGTGATTACTGTCACCACAGATGTTTGTCTGAAAAAACTTCAGTTTATCGATAGTATTATCGGAAAATATCAAGGTAATTATTGGCAAGAAGATATTGAAGATGTCCCCAAAAGTCTCCAGAACAGAAATGTTGAGCGGGAAACAGCGAAAATAAAGACTTCTCGAAATCGCTCTTTTTTAGCGGCGGGTAGTATTGAAGATGAGGAAATAATCAAAAGTAATAAATCCCAAAAAGCTACGGAAAAACCGGGAGTTTTACCCCGTTCTTTTGTCAATACTTTTAATCGCATTAAACAGGAAATAGATCCCCAAGCGGAGGAATCGGAGGAGGCAGTTTTAAAAAGATTTCGCAATTCTCGTTATAAAACAGCCATTTCTCTCAAGTTTATTTTACTGTTAATTATTGTTCCTTTATTAACCCAGCAATTAACCAAAACTTTCCTGATTACCCCCTTGGTTAATAAATATTTCCAACAACAGGAACAGTTTATTTTTATCAATCAGGATTTAGAAGAAGAAGCTTTTTCGGAATTGAGAAGATTTGAGGAAGCTTTACATTTTCGAGGTATGATTGGTTTAGCACCCAAATTATCTAACGAAGAAATCGAGGGAGAAATTACTAAAAAAGCAGCGGTACTAAGTGAAGAATTTCGCCAACGAGGTTTAAACGCAATCGCTAACATTTTCGCCGATATTTGTTCCCTGATTGCCTTTGGTTTTGTTATCGCTTTTAGTCGTCGGGAAATCGAGATAGTCAAGTCTTTTCTTGATGGCATTCTCTATAATCTTAGCGATTCAGCTAAAGCTTTTTTAATTATTCTCTTTACCGATATATTTGTCGGTTTCCACTCTCCCCACGGTTGGGAAGTCATCCTAGAAGGGTTAAGTCGTCATTTCGGTTTACCGGAAAATCGCGAGTTTAATTTTCTCTTTATCGCCACTTTTCCCGTTATCTTGGATACAGTCTTAAAATATTGGATTTTCCGTTATCTCAATCGCATTTCTCCCTCGGCAGTGGCTACCTATCGTAATATGAATGAATAGGGTAAAATCAGGGAGAAACTTGATAATTTACCCTGCTAATTTGGGGGGGATAATTTGGCCGCTGTCTCTTGTACTTTGGTAAGTTCTAACTGCAAAGCAGTGGCAATCTGTTCTATACTTAAACCTAAAGCTAGTAAACTGGCGATCGCTTCAGTTTTAGCTTCTTCACGACCTTCTTCTTTAGCTTCTTGATAAAGTCGAGTTTGTCTGAGATCATCTAATCCGAACATAGCTTCTAACTCCGAGCGACTAAGATTAGTAAATTTATAGGCCAGGGTTCTTTCAATTAATTCTACAACTTTTTGCTGGAAAACTAGATCATCAATTTCAGCGATCGCTTTTTCTAAAAGTGGTTTTCCTCGTTGCTGTGCTAATTGGGGTGTAGCGACAATTAACTGAATAATTCCTAAACCCAGAGACGGAGCCGGATTATCGATTAATTCATCTAAATAAATACGTCTGATCTGTCCCGTTATCTCAAATCCCCGCAGTTGATAGGGAAAGTTATTATCCAGATCCCTGGAGGCAAATAAAGCTACAGCTATCCAATCCTGAACGGGTTTATACTGATTGAGATAGATGACAATTTCTGTTAAAAATCGCCAATAAAAATCACTTTTATCCTGAAATTGCACTTCAACAAAGTAAATAATTAGTTCCGGTGCTGCTGTGGTTGGTAAAAAAATACCGTCAAAACGACGCGCTAATTCTTTGATTTCTCGCGAGGAAAATTGATAATTTTCAGCTTTCTGGGTTGATTCTCCCAGTAATTCAAAAATTAACCCCGGAAAAGTTTGCAAGAGTTGATAAAAAATTGTATCGGTCTTCACAAGCTTGAAAAAATCTAGATGTTTACTAACAATTACTTACAAATCATCCAACAATAGCGTGACTAACACCTTATCGACACGATTACCGTCCATATCCACCACTTCCAAGCGCAACCTTTGCCATTCAAAATGAGCGGCAGCCCCCGGAATCCTACCAAGATAGGTAATAATAAAACCACCTAAAGTGTGATAATTGCCCTGTTTTTCCCCCGGTAATTCACTGATTTCAAATAATTCTTTAAAATCTTCGATCGCCACTGTACCATCGATCAACCAAGAACCATCTTCCCGCTGCACGATCTGAGCATCTTCAATATTATCTAATTGGGGTAAATCGCCGACAATTGCCTCTAAAATATCCTTGCGCGTCACCAATCCTTGAATCACACCGTACTCATCCACTACCAAGGCAATATGATGACCACTTTGCTGCACCAATTCTAACACCTTTAAACCCCTAGTGCTTTCCGGCACAAAAAGCGGCTGTTGTAAATCCTTCGTCAGGTCGAAACTTTCACCGGTTAAACAATCTGCCAATAAGTCTGTGACTTCGATTACCCCCAAAACCTCATCTAAACTGCCCTGACACACAGGAAAACGGTTATGATTGCTCTCAATTAGCTTCTGGCGGTTAATTTCGGCACTATCTTCCAAATCTAGCCAAATAATATCTGGGCGCGTGGTCATAATCTGACTTACTCGGCGATCGCCCAATCCTAACACCCTTTCCACCATATCCTGTTCTGCTTCCTCAAAGGTTCCCGCTTCGGTTCCCTGTTTAAGCATAATTTTCAATTCTTCTTCCGTAATTGGGGAATCATTATTATTAGCGCTAATCCCCAACAAACTGAGAATCAGATTAGTCGATTGACTCAAAAGATGGACAACGGGCGAAACAATTTTCGATAACCTATCGAGAGGATCTGCCACGAGGATAGCGATTTTTTCGGGATTACTTAAACCTAACCGTTTCGGCACTAATTCCCCCACCACCAGCGATAAATAGGTAATAATTAACACCACTAATCCTAATCCCAAAGCTTGACTATAGGGGGCTAAAACAGGAACTTGCGCCAATAATTTCGCCACACTTGCCGACAAATTCGCGCCTCCGTAAGCCCCGGCAAAGATTCCCACTAGGGTAATGCCAATCTGCACCGTCGATAAAATTTGATTGGGATCATTGGCCAATTTTAAGGCCACTGCCGCCCTTCGATCATCTCTGGCTAATTGTTCTAAACGGACTTTGCGCGCCGAGACAATGGCAATTTCCGAGAGGGCAAAGACTCCATTGAGGAGGATGAGGAAGAGTATAACAAGAATTTCGGTAGTCGCCGAGAACATGGTTAAAAGTTACAGGTAAAAGGGCCGATAGTTGTTTGGATCATAGTGCGAGGATCGGTTAAGTTCAGTAAAGAATCATCTTGATTTTTAACGAGTTACGAAGGCTTGTGTCTGGAGAGGGGGTACTCTCAGTATAAATGGGATAGGATAAAGTTCGCGCTCTTAGCTCAGTTAGCAGTGAACAGTCAAGAGTGACCTGTTGCCAGTAAAAAAAGTTGTCCCTGGGAGAGTGGGGACAAACTATCTCAATCTATTCGCCTGAAAAATTATGATCGCTACACCCGTATCATCGAAATCGAACGCTATCACGGAAATCCGCCCCGGACTACCGACTATTTGCGGTTGGGAACAGGAAATCGCGGCGATTGTTAATCACGATGATCCGATCTTTTTACCGACAACAAATCTCCAATTAGACAATATTCAGGCTGGTTTTGCCTGTGCCTTGCATATGCACCAACCCACCATCCCCGCGGGTGTTAACGGTGAATTAATCTGCAATCTCCAGCATATGTTCGAAAATCTTGGGGATGGTGATAACCATAATGCCAGTGTTTTTGCCTGGTGTTACAGTCGCATGGGCGATTTTGTCCCAGAATTGGTGGCGGAAGGCTGTAATCCCCGGATTATGCTCGATTATTCCGGCAATCTCCTCTGGGGTTTGGTACAGATGGGACAGCAGGATATCCTCGATAAACTCAAATTAATCACCTGTAACAGTCAATATCAACCCTATGTGGAATGGTTGGGGACGATGTGGAGTCATGCGGTGGCTCCTTCCACACCGATTCCCGATCTAAAATTGCAGATGCAAGCATGGCAAACCTATTTTGCCTCGATTTTTGGCCCAGATGCCCTGAAACGAGTCAAAGGGTTCTCTCCCCCGGAAATGCACCTTCCTAACCATCCCGATACCCTCTACGAGTATATTAAAGCCCTGAAAGAATGCGGCTATCGTTGGTTATTGGTACAGGAACACTCGGTGGAAAATCTCGACGGTTCGGGATTGAGTCAGGAACAAAAATATATTCCTAATCGCTTGCTGGCGCGCAATTCTCGGGGTGAAGTGATTGCGATTACTGCTTTGATTAAAACCCAGGGTTCCGACACCAAATTAGTCGCCCAAATGCAACCCTACCACGAGGCCAAATGCCGCAGTAAACAGCAAATCGGTGGCGTTTGGGTTCCTTCCCTAGGTTCCCAGATTGCCGACGGTGAAAATGGTGGCGTGATGATGAATGAATTTCCTCGCGATTTTCCCAATCCTTGGCGGGAAATGCAAGGGGGTTCCACTGTGGCAGGATTTAACGGCACGGAATATCTGGAGTTAATCGAGGCCGCTGGCGTTAATCCCCAAGATTATCCCCCAATTCAAGCCGTACACCAGCATAAAATCTGGCAGGGAGTTAATTCGGATGCCGCTACCCCTGAAGCAGTGGAACAGGCGATCGCTGAGTTAAAACAGTCCGACCACCGTTTTACCATGGATGGGGCATCTTGGACAAATGATCTCAGTTGGGTGCGCGGTTACGAAAATGTCCTCGAACCGATGAACCAATTAAGCGCTAAATTCCACGAGAAATATGCTCCTTTAGTACAGGCGGATCCTAGCTTCACCCGACGACCGGATTATCTGGAGGCACTGCTTTATAATTTGCTCGTGCAAACCAGTTGTTTCCGTTATTGGGGCCAGGGTACTTGGACCGATTATGCCCGCACTTTGTACGAAAGAGGCGCAGCCTTAACTCGCTAAGATATTAAGGTATCTAGGGCGCAGAATCTGCGCCTTGATAGTATCTACGTATTGGTAGAGGATGTTCGCCGATGAAGTAACTTAGGCTGAAAAAGTTGACAAATATTTAGGGCTTGCTGAATAATGGTAAAACCCTTTTAAAATAAAGCTTTTGACCTGTTAAAGTCCGATGTTAGTGCAAGAAAATAGGATTGGGACTTTCAAAAACCTTGCATTATCCTT
>NZ_SFBY01000086.1:0-9309 GCF_007095505.1 Microcystis sp. M_QC_C_20170808_M3Col | reverse complement strand
GATAATTGACCACTGTTACATTTGGTAAATCGAGGAGTTGATCAAAATTTATCCACATAACCCACCTCCTGTTCTGTGTTACTATTATACCATGCTCACACAGAACCTAGAAGAGCCGCATCTTCTTCAGTAAACACATCAAATAGTGGAGGTGTACCATAGATATCATTTACTGTTCCTCGTTCAAGAATAATATTGTAGGTTTTTGAGATACCCGTACTTGGCAAAGTAAAAGACACTCCATTTACACCTTTGATTACACCAGGACTTGAAAATACAAGTTCAACGGCCTGACTTGGTAAACTAACAATACAGGTTGTTATCCCTACCGTAGCAATAGGTACAGAGAACAGGGCGCAAAAACGAAGAAACTTCATAAAAAAACTCTATCAGTAAAATAATTAATGAAAGTGTAAATAAATCAAAATTTACTTTCAAGACCCATAAAAGCCCTATAAAGAAATATAAAGACACCAAATTTGCATTTTGCGCTATAATATCAGGCAATCCTGACTTAACTCCCTGTTTAAAATCATCCTATGAACTCATTCGATATTCAATCTTTTATAATAACTATTGATGAGCTTGTTTTCTCCCATACAGGAGAGCATTTAGACGATCTTCAGCATGAAATCTTAGAGGGAGTCGTCAATCATCAAAAATACGCCGAAATCGCCCAAAAAAATCATCTTTCTCAGAAATATATCAAGGAAACAGCAGGTAAGTTATGGAAAACCTTATCAGAAATATTAGGAGAGGAAGTCAGCAAGGCTAACATTAAATCTAGTTTACAAAGATATTATCATTCTAATTTTTCTAATGTTATCAATAGTATTCAAATTAACAAGGGTAATATCTGTACAGGGCTATCAGAAAAGGAATTAAAGCAGTCTAATATTTATCAACAAGCTAAATTAGAAACCATCCCCGAATTAATCAAAGAGGGATTAACTGTGGAACAAATTGCTAGAGCTTTAAAACTTCCCTTAGACTTGGTGCGATCGCAATTAGAAGAATTTGAGTAAGTCCCCGGCAACATCACTTATAATATAGTTATCTTATTATTACCCTGAGCCAATATGAAAGTAAATGTTATTTTAGAACCAAGCGAGGAAGGAGATTATAATCTTTCTGTTCCTTCTCTCCCCGGTTGTATTAGTGAAGGACATAATCTCGAAAAAGCTTTGAGCAATATTCAAGAAGGTATGGAACTTTGTCTCGAATTAGAGGAAAAAGAACGACGAATTGCAGAAGGGACTTATACGATAAGCGATTTTAACCAAAAAACTCAACAAGCTATTCAGAATATTGAAGAACAAAAAACCTTAACTGTTGTCAAAGATCAAGTTGAACTGTATCAGCAGCTAGGAATTTATCGCTAACCTTATTATCTGATGTCATTAATCTCTAGAGTCAGCGATTCCCTCTGTAGTCATGTTTTTGCTGGTTTTCTGCGCCGAAACCAACTATAATGCTCGAAAGGTGAAAAGGGACTAAAAGCGCTGATTGAGTTAATCCGCGATGGTAAGGTGAGTCTGCGCTATCTAGTCTCGTCGGGGGCTTTGGCTACTGGGGTTGAGATAAACTAGATTTAATAACTGAAAATCCGGGGTAATCACTCATGTTACAATCCCTAAAAATTGAAGGCTTTCGCGGGTTTCAGAATTTTGAGATGGCCAATCTTGGTCGAATTAATCTCTTAGTAGGTAAAAATAATAGCGGTAAAACTTCTATTTTAGAAGCGATTCAGTTTTTGTATGCTCAGAATAATATAGATATATTTCTTGAAACTATTAGCTATAGAGGTGAGTTTGGTTGGTCAGAAAGTAATCTACCTAGTCCCACTAAAGTTTTTGCAATTTGTAATTTATTTCATGGGCATGAAATCATCCCAAGTAAAAAAATTATCATCAGTGGATATGGCAAATCCTGTCTAGCAAGTGTTACCATTTCTGTTGAAAGCATTCCTATACAACTATCTTTATTTTCAGACAAAAATGATGATCTAAATCAAAATAATGATCACAATTTCGACAATGAGGAATGGGGTAAACTTCTTTTAAGTATTGGATGGATTGGCTCACAAAAACCTATTGAAATGGAACTTCTTGCCAACGGTACTCTTGCCAGAGATTCCATAAGAAGAATAGCTAGTTTAAGCAGAATTTCCCATAAAATAGGTATTGATAATAAAATTGAATTGAAGTTCTTAACACCATTTTCTCTAACAAGTTCTGATATGGCAGCACTTTTTGATAACATTGTTCTCTCTCCTTTAGAAGATTTAATTATTGAATCTTTGAAAATTATTGAGCCAAAAATTGAAAGGATAGCCAGTGTTGGTTCTGGCAAGTATTTAACTTCAAATAACCTAGGTGTTAGAGGTGGGTTTTTAATCAAAATTAAAAATCATGATCAACCTATCCCTATTGGCAGTTTAGGCGATGGAATTTGGCGAATGTTAGGATTAGTTTTAGCGATGGTTAATCTTGAAAATGGAATTTTATTAGTTGATGAAATTGATAGCGGATTGCATTTTACTGTCATGACTGATATGTGGAAAGTAGTCTGGGAAACCGCCAAAAAACTCAATATTCAGGTATTTGCCACCACTCACAGCCGCGATTGTTGGCAAAGTTTAGCCGAATTAATTACCGAAGAAAAAATTGCTGATAATGATATTACTATTCAAAGGATAGATAGGGACAAGGAAAAAGCAGTTTCCTTTAATACTAGACAAATTTACCTCGCTTCTGAAAGAGATATTGAGGTTCGCTAAAAATGCCCAGAATACATCCTAAAAAACTCTTGGTAGAGGGAAGAGAAGAAATGAGAGTGATTCCCGAATTAGCAGAAGCCCATGGCATCTCTTGGGGAGAGAAAAAAGACACAGCTATTATCTATATTAAACCGGCCGATGGTATTGAGAATTTACTCGATAGGGATAATATTTACAATGAAATCAATGATAGGGGACTAACTCATTTAGGAATTGTCATAGATGCGGACGAAGAACCTGATAATCGTTGGAAAAGTTTGTATAATGCCTGTTTACCAAATATACCTAGCTTACCTCAAAATTTGCCAGCAGAGGGATTAATTATAACTCTAGAATCGGGGATAAAATTCGGTGTGTGGATGATGCCAGATAATCAATCTAGAGGGATGTTAGAGACTTTTTTAGCCTATTTAGTTCCCGATAATAATCTTTGGCAATATACACAAAACAAGGTGATAGAGGCAAAACAACAAGGGGCAACCTATAGAGATTATCATCTAGATAAGGCTAATATTCATACCTATTTAGCTTGGCAAGATCCGCCGGGGAAACAACTTCACGATGCAGTAAAACAAAGAATACTTAATCAATCCCATCCCCAATCAGCAAATTTTTTGAGATGGTTACAGGAGTTATATGAGATTTGAGAGAAGTATGGATCGAAATAGGAATGACAGCCCCATAATATTTCTCCATGCTTTGTTAAATAAAGCCTCTTTCAAAAAGACTTAAATTAATCGTGCCGCGGGGGTTTATTGGTCGCAGAACCCGCCGGAACGACCTTGGAGGTGGGGGGGATACCCTTGAGGGAAATGAGCGTATTCATCACCGTTTTTGCCACAGGAGCGGCAACAGTGGAGCCAAAAGTATTCGCACCCTTGGGTTCATCCACCACCACCAAAACCACATAACGGGGCGATTCGATCGGTAAAATCGCCACAAAACTGGTAATTTTAGCGTTAGGTAGATAACCCCCCGTCGGACTAGCTTTTTGTGCGGTTCCCGTTTTGCCTCCGATGCGATAACCGGGGATTTGGGCCGCTACCCCCGTCCCCTTGCTGACAACGGTTTCCATCATTTCCACCACTTGCCGGGCCACGGTGGGAGAAAAGACTTTTTTGCTGGGATAATCGGGCTGCCAGTGCAAACGGCCGCGGTCGTCGGCTAATCCTTTGATCACATGGGGAGTTACTAAGGTGCCACCATTGGCCAGCGCACCGTGCAACTGTACTAATTTTAAAGGCGTTAGGGATAAACCTTGACCAAAGGAAGCGGTGGCCGATTCAATGGCATTATCCAGAAATTCTTGTTCGGGTTTGAGATATCCTGCCACTTCTCCGGGTAAATCTACACCAACCCTTTGATTTATTTCCAATCCTAATAAACTTTTATAGAAATCAACTCGCCCCATTTTTTGGGCAATTTGCACCATGGCCACGTTACTAGAGGTTTGCAGAACTCTGGCCATATCTAGCGCCCCATAACCCTGTTTAGAGGCATTTTTAATCGTCCAGGGACCGACAGTAATTGCCCCCGGATCATTGACTACCGTACTAGCTTTAATTGCCCCCGCTTCCATGGCCAGGGCGACAATAATTGGTTTAAAAGTTGACCCCGGTTCGTACTGATCGGCTACGGTCCAATTTTTAAATAGAGCCACATGGGCTTTATAATATTCATTGGGGTTAAAAGTTGGCTCACAAACTAGGGCTAAAAGAGAACCATCAAGGGAGTCCATAACGATGACGGCTCCCCGTTTAGCATTAAATTTCTTTAGCTGTTCTCGTAGGGCCGTCCTGGCGGCTCTTTGTAGTTTTAAATCGAGGGTTACTTCTAACTGTAATTCATCAAATTGAAAGATACCATCGGGAACAAAAGCGGGTAAAATTCGCCCGTCTCCCATGCGTCTTGTATTGACAGAAAAAGGATCTCTTTCTAATAACTGACTGGAACCTCTCTCTAATCCTGCTTGACCACGATGTTCTTTATCTACATAGCCAATCACGTCGGCTGCCACATCGTCTTGGGGATAATAACGAGCGTACTTTTCCTCTAATTCTACACCGTCAAGAGATAATTGTTTTAATCCCCTAGCCACGGATTCGGTTAATTGATTGGCTAAACGAATTCCTGTTTCTTTTTCTTTAAATTTTTGAATCAGTTGATTAGTGGGAATATTTAATAAAGGAGCTAATTTATCAGCCACTTCTGCCGGCGGAATAGCAAACAGTTTTGGGTGTACATAAAGAGTATAAATCAAGCGATCGGTCGCCAAAACATTACCATTACTATCGACGATCGCCCGTCGGGGAATATAGGGTCTAATACTGGTAGTTTGCTGTTGTCTGGCTCTTTTTTGCAATTCCTGTCCTTGGACTATTTGTAATTGGTACAATCGCCAAGCTAAACCCACAATACCCATGACTAAAATCAACCACACCGCCACCAATCGCCCGTTACTCAAAGGCAATTTTTTAAACTGTTGTTGCCGTTTTTTGGCGTTTAAATAGGACTTTCTGTCCCGGATACTGCCAGAGGGCGATCGAGTTTTTTTACCTCTAAATCTGGGTCTTTTTGTGTCAGTCATGAGCAGTATCTTTCAGTTATCAGTGAGCAGTAAGCAGTGAACAGTAAGCAGTAAGCAGTAAGCAGTAAGCAGTAAACAGTAATCAGTAAACAGTAATCAGTAAAAAGACAGTAGGAAACTTCTATTTAATACTGCACACTTAAAAACTCACATCTGATAACTGTTAACTTACCCACTGATAACTGTTAACTGATAACTGTTAATAGGCACTTCTCGGTCGAGAATTGACGGTAGATTGGGGTTGAGAAGCGGTGGACGGTTTCAGGTTCGGGGCAGATTTACGCTGTAAAAAGATAGTTTGGAAGGGTTGGGGATGAGTTAATCCGGTTTCGGGTTTTTCTGCTTGTTGAGCTAGTTGATGTTTAAGGGTTTCATTGGTGGACAAAAGATGGCGCTCGTGACGTTGCAGTGTTTCCAGTTTACCAAATTCTTTGTCCCAAACCTTGGGAATATATACCGTCCAAGCATATATTCCCAGAGTCGAACCCAACAGACAAAAAGTAATCACGGCCACTATTCTTTCTAGGAGGCAAAGGGAACGTAATTGACGCGAGGCTAATTGTTTTTGTGTCGGGGCCACGGGAACTCTCGCAACCGATTTAGTCGTCGGTTTGACGGTGGCAGTCGGGGAGGATTGAGTAACTGGTTTAGTAGTGGGGTTGGGGGAAGTTATCCGCGACTGGGGACGACGTTGACTCCCTTGGCTTTTTTGACGAGGAACGGGAACGGGAACATAGGACTTATGGGCAGCAGACATGATTTTCTCTCAATATTTCTAGCTAGTTGTCGTTGTCAAAAATTAAGTTTCTAAAATTAGGAGTCGGTCATCAGTAGTCAGTAGGAAATATTTAATTGATAACTGTTGCCTTTTTTCCTTTTTCCTTTAAAATCACTGTTCTAGTTCTAGACGTAAACGATATAAAATAGTTTGCGGATGAACTTGAGCGAGAATTTGATTGATCACCGTACTCGGTCCGGATGCCCCCCAACTACAACCGCGTTCTAGATAGATTTTAGCGGCTTTCCCGATGATATAGGTTCCATAAGCGGCAATTGCTCCCTGTAGGAGAGCGGTGCTACCGTAGAGGGTTAAAGAGGTGGGATTTTCAAAAATACTCGCCGCTGCCGCTGCCGTTTTGCCCAAACCGATAATCACAGTGCTGAGGATTTCCCCCACCAGCAACCCCGCACTACTCAAAAGTAGAGTCCGCCAGAGTTGACCAGCTTGGTGACTGGTAATCGGCAAGCCGTACAAACGAGCTAAAGCCCGAACTAGAGTCAAATCGACGATTGAAGCCCCTAGTAAGTCGAAAATAGCGATCGGATTGGCCGCAATCGCTAAAGCCTTATATTTCGCGTATTGCCAGATAATTTCCTCCGCTTGACTGTCCCGCAGTTCTAGGGTTTTTCTAGCGATATTTTCCTCCGCTTCTTGACCTTGCACTAAAGCATTTAGGGACAGCAGCGATCGCCCTTCCCGATTTAAAATCGTTAAGAGTTTATCTTGCAGCTCCTCAATTTGGGGGGGAGGGGTTTCCCACTCAGTCACCACGCGCCCATCGGGGTATTCCACCCGGACGGGAATCGGTTGCGGTTCGGCGGCTACCATAACTATCTCATCGCTAGTTAACAAATCTTCTAACGTTTTTTCGTCCCGATTGGTTCCTAATCTCTGTAACTGCTGAAAAATCTGGCGGCGATCAGCTTCCGGATAGAGATCAATCTTATTAAACACCAAAATGAGCGGTTTTTTGGCCCGGCGCAATTCTGCCAAGGACTCGTATTCAGTCCGGGTAATATCCCCCGCGACGATAAATAAAATTAAATCGGCACTTTTAGCGACTTCTCTGGCCATATTCGCCCGCGCTTCCCCTTCAATCTCATCCAATCCGGGGGTATCGATTAATTCTATCTGGATTTTACCCGTGGCTGGTGTCCAGCGCACCGATCGCGGCCAGCGTGTAACCCCGTGCAGGGGTCCAGTTGTCAGGACTTTTTGACCGACTAAAGCGTTTACCACCGAGGATTTACCGCGACTGACTAACCCGAAGGCTGCCACCCGAATCACCGTTTCATCCAGTTTATCCAAGGCCGATTTTAGGGACTGCAAATCCTGTTTAACGGCGGCCTGAAGTTGGGGATCGGGGGGATAATTCCAATGGCGGCGAAAACTGGCATACCAAGTTAAGGCCTGTTGTAAACTAGCCTTAGCCTGATTGTAATGAGTTTCCTCGAGCGATGGGGTCTTGGTCACGGTTGATTTTCTTTACTGTTTATTGATGCTGCTGCCTTTATTGTAGAGTTTCGGGGCGGTAACTGAGACGCGCTTATTTGGGTTTAGGGGAAGACTTTTCAGTAATCAGTGAAAAGAAATTAGCGAAGTTTTCAACTAAAACCCTAACACCTAACATCCCACTCCGCCAATCCCAATTGCCCCAATAGCTGAAGGATAGTTTTTCCAGTGACCGGATCTCGCCAATCGGGGGCAATTTCTGCCAGGGGAAGCAGCACGAAGGCGCGTTCTCGGCAGCGGGGATGGGGTATCTGTAATTCGGGCGTTTCTAAGATCAGGTCATCATAAAATATTAAGTCTAAATCGAGGGTACGCGGTCCCCATCTTTCCCGTCGGACTCTCCCGAATAACTGCTCGATTTCTAATAATTTATGCAGTAAATCTAAGGGCGATAAATCCACTTGCACAATGGCGCAACCGTTGAGATAGTCAGGCTGAGGAGGACCCACGGCTGTGGTTTGATACCATTGGGAATGAGCTTCTAGTTTAATTCCTTTGACTCGCTCTAATTCCCCTAAAGCTTGCCCTAAAATTGTCCCTGAATCCCCTAAATTACCGCCCAAAGCGATCGCTGCTCGCTTCATCCCCATCCTTCCTCCACAATAATCTCGGCTAATTCCCCCGTCGCCCCCAAAGATTTACCTAAAGATATATTGACATTTGGATGCTTTTGTGATAGTTCAAAAACTTGGGCTTCGATTGCGGCGGTAATTCCACCAGCAAAGAGGAAATAGGGCAGTATAGCAATTGTTTGGCTACCTTGAGCGATTAAACTCTCGATTTGTTGGGATAAACGCGGTTCTATCGACCAATAAGCTGTAATTGCCCCAAAAAACGCCGCTAGATTTTCCACCTCCCGATTACCCCCGGGGCGACGACTACCGTGGGACAGTAAAATGCGGTCTTGGGGGCTTAAATCAGCAAATTGTCGCGATAACAGCGATTTTATGCCCTGATAACTGCCTAAATGGGGCTTTAACTCTAGCTCAATCGGCGATCGCACTTTGGCCACGGCCGCGGGAATATCTTCTTTAACGTGAACCCCCGACAGGAGAAACAGGGGGATAATCTGCAACCGGCTACATCCTTGGCTTTGTGCTTGTTGGGCAAAAGCTTCTATTTGTTGATGGAGAGGTGTTATCACTAATTCTAGGGCGGCAGTCCCTACTAATACCCGATTATCTGCTTCTAGAACCGCTAGAGATGGGCTAAACTCCGATTTACTCCCTAATCTTTCGGCGGGTTGACTAATTTTTTCTTGAACTAAGGCTGCTAATCGTGTCACCGCCATGGCTGGACGCGGATCGCGACTACCGTGGAAAACCAATAAGTAGGCTGAGGAGGTCTTCAAAGAAATCTTGCCAAAATAGTTTAGTTTTAGCCTAATACATTTTCTCTCCCTTTAGGCATAAATGCCCCTGATATTCTCAATTTAGCTGGTAAGCGGGAAAACGTCCCCATTGGTGGGAAGTGCTACCATTTTACGCAATGTAAAGTGTGAGCAAATCAGCCCGCCGGCTTGAGTTAGCCTAGGGAGCATCCCAATTTTGCAATAAGTATAAATGCTTAGAGACTAAAAACGTTAGCTAAGGCAAAATAAAGAGAAACAATTAAACGGTAGAATCATGAATACAGACCAAAAAGAACAAC
>NZ_SFBY01000085.1:0-12199 GCF_007095505.1 Microcystis sp. M_QC_C_20170808_M3Col | reverse complement strand
TCCTTCTAACAGGAGAGGAATTAACCTGTGGATTCTTTTGACGTAAAACAATTGCTTGCAGATAATAGAGGACATTGCCAATAATTAGCCAGAGAATTAAACTAAAAATAAAGGTAAATACCATGGCTATATTCCATCCAAAAAATTGAAAAACAACTTGAGATAGCCAATTATCCTGTGTTAATCCATTGGCGAATTCTCCCGCATCTTTGGTACTAAAGAAACCCACCGCCATTGTTCCCCAAAAACCACAAAAAAGATGTACTGGAATTGCTCCCGCTGGATCATCAATCACTTTAGTTTTAATTAAAAATTCTTCTCCTAATAAGACAATAATGCCACTAATGCCACCGATGATAATAGCTGATTTGATATTAACATAACCTGATGATGCCGTGATCCCCACTAACCCTCCTAAAATGCCATTAATAATTGTGGATAAACTGGCTTTGCGGCCAATTAAAGGATTAAGAATTAATGCCAAAACTCCTCCCGTGGCAGCGGCAATCATCGTGGTGGTAATTGTCATGGGGACATTATCCAAATTTACCGCCGAACCACCATTAAAACCAAACCATCCTAACCAAAGAATTAAACAACCAAGAGTTGCAAACCCTAACTGATGGGGAGCAAAATTTCCTCTTTCTTTTTCTTCATAACTATCGGTTTTGCGATTATAACCAAAGCGTCCATCCCTCGGTTTTAGTAACCAAGCACCCACTAATCCGGCCATTCCTCCCACCGAATGCACCACCGTTGAACCGGCAAAATCTCGAAACTTAAATAAGTTATATAACCACCCTTCTGATGACCAAATCCAATGTCCTGTAAGAGAATAAGAGAAAGCGACTAAACAGAAACTAAATAGCAAAAATGCCCAAAATTTAACTCTTTCTGCCACTGCTCCCGATACAATGGTCGCCGCAGTTCCCGCAAAAGTTAATTGAAAGAAAAATAAAGTAGCAATTGAACGACCTGGCCACAGTTCTTGGAATTGACTGTATTGATTATTGGGGGTTAAAATTTCCAAGAAAAATCCTGTACCACCAGAGAAACTATTCTCTAGTGCGGATGTATCGCCAAACATTAAACCGAAACCAAACATCCAATAAGCCAAGGCAGAAACACAGAAGACAATTAGGTTTTTAGCTAAGACATTAGTGGCGTTATTAGTACGACCAAAACCCGTTTCCAGCATGGCAAAACCTGCATTCATAAAGAATACTAAAGAGCCGGCTATTAACATCCAGAGATTAGCAACTAAATCCAGAGTAGAATTATTTGAATCTTGTGCTGTGACTTTGCCTACACCGATCAACAGCATGACGATAAGAGAGAAACAAAAAGATAGGATATTACGCAAACGCGGGCGATATTCTAGAAAAGATAATAATTGATTCATCGGCTATAAGTCTCATGGGCAATTTCCCCTTTATAGTAATTGATTTAATCCCCTATCGTTCACTCAAAACTGCTTTTTTCTTGTCCAGATAGCGAGAATTGTCAGGAAAAGTAAACCCATCACTCCCGCTAAAGGATTTTTATCGATTCCAGTTAACCAATCGGGAACAGTACCAGTGTATTTAATTAACTGGCCGACGTTTAATATATAGTATGCCCAGATTAAACCCGCGTGCAGACCGATACTTTTACCCAAATTACCACCACAGGCGCGTTTTGCCCAACCGAGAATTAATCCTAGGAGGACTAAGGCAGGAAATTGGGGAAAAGTGCGGATAATTTCGGCTAAAGGTTTAATAAAGTGAGCAAGAGCGAAAATTAAGGCACTAATCACTAGAGCGATAGCGGGACGATAATCCTTTTCTAATTCTCCCAGTAACCAGCCCCGAAATAGTAATTCTTCGGCAAAACCCACCGCTAAAGCGACTAAAAACCCCTCCAGGATGATTTTGCTGATCTGGGGATTTGCGGGTAAGAAATTTAACCAACCTAGGAACGCTTGGGACAGAAAAAGCGAGAAAGTGAAAAATAAACCGATCGCCAACCCGTTAATTAATTCGATCGGCGTTTTTCTTCGCCAAATCAAACCATAATCGGCTAATCCCTCATCGCCATAAATTATCCGTCCCCACCAATGGGATAACCCCAAAAATTCCAGATAGAGAACAGAAAGGGTCAAAATTGAGACAAGATTAGCATTAGTGGCAAAAAAGTGATAGAGGGGAAGTGCGATCGGCAACCAGAGAAAAAGTAAGAGCAAAATAAAAATTCCCAGTCGCAGGGGGACTGGGTAAGTGGCAATTACCCGTAATCTTTTATTCATCGGGTTCGATGCTGCTGGTTAAACCTTTATTTTTCAAGGTTTCACAGTAAAATTCCGCGTGTTCTTGGATGCAGGTAATCACCAAGGCCGTACCATTAGTGTGCGCTTCCATCATGATATCGACTGCTTGGGGTTGCGTCATACCTGCGATCGTTTGCATTAAACTCTGAACCACATACTCCATCGAGTTAAAGTCGTCATTGTGGAGTAAAACGCGATAACGCGGTGCTGGTTTACGGATTGTCGCTGTGGAACGCTTTTCGATGACTTCTGTGGACACCGTTTCTCTCCTTTGAATCTATATCACAAATACAGGTCAATTACTAATGATCATAATCAAAATTTCCAGATTGAGCTAGGCTTTTTCGGTGATCCGTGAGGGGTTGGGTGTTGGGGAGTGGGGGGCAGCCAAAGGAATGACATTTCTAGATAGATAGATCATAATTGAATTAATTGGCTAATTTAAGCTTATTTTCCCATGGCTACTGACGAATTACAAAACCTCGAAGAGAATATTCAGCGCTTAAAACAACAATTAGCGGGAAAGCGAAACACTTTAGTCACAATCGCACCGGAAGAAGAAGTTAGGATCGAGCAGCAGATCGAAGATTTACGCCGAAAAATTCGGGATTTTGAACGAGAAAAATGGGATTTAATCGCCAGCGACAGTCAAGAAGCGTCCTTTCCTGATGCCGAGGTAATGGTAGCAGCAATTATCACAGAAGTGACAGCAATTACCACAGAACCACCCGATCAACTTGCTTCTCCACAAATCTTAGAATTATTAAACCAAATTCTGGCTAAACTCAATCAACCAGAGCGATCGGCAGCAGCCAAATTAAAAGCGGCCCTATCTACTATACCTCCTTTTGTTTCCCTCACCTACGAAGCGGAATTAGATACTGAGTCAACTTTTAGGCGTTATTTTCCCACATTTAATCGTGCGATTGCAGGGGTGAAAAATCGGCTAAAAAAGTAAGTATTCCCTCTAAAAGCTTGGCCAGTATCGATCGGACAATTAATATTAGTCAATCAGGAATTGGTAATACACAGAACAACATCTTTAATCTGTGAAAGGTAAACCCAGTAAATGTTATCATTGAAAATAGTTATTATCAAAGACAAGAGGTAATTTATGTCAGAATCACAAGGGGAAGCGTTAAAACCAATATTAAAAGAGTTACTCTATGAGTTATTAATACAAGAAAAGGATTTACTAAAAGAGTTAATTTATGAAGTGCTGGAAGATACGGCTATGGCTAGGGCAATTCAAGAGGGAAAAGATAGTAACAATGTCAGTCGTGATGAAATTTTGACTTTGTTAAAAGAATAAGAGCCGAATATTGAATTTCGTAAAAGCTTTCAGACAGATCTACGCCATCTCAAAGATCGTAAAATTAAGCGACAAATTCAGGCAATTATTGAGGAGATAGAATCAGCCAAAAGTTTAACCGAGTTGCGTAATGTCAAAGCGATTCAAGGGTATCGAGGATTTTATCGCATTCGGATTGGGGATTATCGTCTTGGTTTATATTTAGAGCAAGATACTGTCGTCTTGGTTCGTCTTCTACACCGAAAAGAAATGTATCGTTATTTTCCTTAAAAACCTCATTAATATTAATTTTATATTAGATTTATTTTGAGCAAAGATAATTATTTTTAGAGAGAATTAAAAATGAAAATCAATATTGAGCAAGATGGAACTGATAACAATCAAAATAATACTTTTAATCTGAGTATTCCCGAACCAAAAGAACGTCAAGCTGTCCCTAGTAATGTGGGCAAAAGTACGGTTAATTTTGTCGGGAGGGAAGATGAGTTAACCTTAATTCATCAGCAATTGCAAACAGAACAAGGGGTGATTGTTTGTGCAGTAGAAGGGTTAGGGGGAATAGGAAAAACCGCTTTAGCTTTGGAATATGCGAAACGATACCAACAGGAATACGCGGCACAATATTGGTTATCCTTGCGACTATCGGGTTTAGCAGAAGAAATAGTTAAATTAGCCGGTTCCTATCTATCTTTACCAGAAATATTGAAAAAAGAATCTTTAGAAAAACAAGTGGACTGGTATTGGCAAAATTGGCTACCTCAGCAGGGAAAATTATTATTAATTCTCGATGATGTCCCCAATATCGACAGAATTCCCGATCGAATGTTACCAAAAGATTCTAGGATTAAGATATTAGTCACCACTAGGGAAAGGTGTCTTAGTACGGAATTTGAGTCTATAGCTTTAGATGTTTTACCCTTAGATAAATGTGTAGAGTTATTAACCAAAATTGTTGGCACTGCTAAAGTTGAGCAAGAAAAAGCTTTAGTAGAACAGATTTGTCACGAAATTTTAGGAAACTTAACCTTAGCAGTGGAGTTAGTGGGGGAATATTTAGCGAAAAATCGTCATTTAAAGTTTAGCCATTTACGGGATAAATTAAATTTAGCTCATACTGCTTTAACTAAGGAAAGAAACCACAGAGATTATGGACATTTAGGGGTAGCAGCCGCAATTAAAATCAGTTGGGATGATTTAAGTTCTGTTTGTCAAAAAGTGGCAATGCTGTTGAGTTTATTTGCACCAGTGGCTATTGCTTGGACGTTGCTAGAAGATACGGCAAAGTCCACGGAAATTACCGAAAGGGAACTAGAAGAAGCGCGGGGACAATTGGATAATTCTCATCTGATGCAACCCGTGGATGAGGACTATTCTTTTTATCGGATTCATCCCCTCGTGAGAGAATTTTTTCAACGGCAATTACAGGCAATTCCTCAGATAAATTCTCTTTATCGATGCGCTTTTGTGGAAACTTTGTTAACTATTGCCGGAAATATCCCGCAAACCCCCACAAGGGAGATTATTGCAGCGGTAACTCCCGCAATTCCCCATCTGCAACTTGTCAGTCAAACAATGTTAGATGATATTCCCAACCCGGAAGATAATTTAATTCAGGTGTTTCTTGGGGTAGCTTTGTTTTATAAGGGACAGGGAGAATATAATTTAGCAGCAGTTCCCTTCACAAAATGTTGTGAAGAAATCCAATCTCGCTTAGGAGAAAACCATACCCATGTTGCTACCAGTCTCAATAATTTAGCCGGATTATACCGCTCCCAAGGCAGATACACAGAAGCGGAACCCTTGTATAAGCACTCCCTTTCTCTGATAGAACAGCTATTAGGAGAAAACAATCCCATTGTTGCTACCAGTCTCAATAATTTAGCACTATTATACCAATGCCAAGGCAGATACGCAGAAGCGGAACCCTTGTATAAGCTCTCCCTTTCTCTAAGGGAACAACTATTAGGAGAAAACCATCCCGATGTTGCACAAAGTCTCAATAATTTAGCAGTGCTATACGAATACCAAGGCAGATACGCAGAAGCAGAACCCTTGTGTAAGAGATGCCTTTCTCTGATAGAACAGCTATTAGGAGAAAACCATCCCCATGTTGCTACCAGTCTCAATAATTTAGCCGGATTATACTGCTTCCAAGGCAGATACGCAGAAGCAGAACCCTTGTGTAAGAGATGCCTTTCTCTGATAGAACAGCTATTAGGAGAAAACCATCCTAGTGTTGCTACCAGTCTCAATAATTTAGCCGGATTATACTGCTTCCAAGGCAGATACACAGAAGCGGAACCCTTGTATAAGCGCTCCCTTTCTCTAAGGGAACAGCGATTAGGAGAAAACCATCCTAGTGTTGCTAACAGTCTCAATAATTTAGCAAAATTATACGAATCCCAGGGCAGATACGCAGAAGCGGAACCGTTGTATGTGAGAGCTATTGCTATTTATCAAGAAAGATTAGGAGAAAATCATCCCCATACCCAAACAGCAACGGAAAATTTTATCATCCTGTTGTCGCGATTATCCGATGAAGAATTACAGCAAAGATTCCCCGATTAGACAGTTAATCTCTTAAAAAGTATCAGGTAAGTAAAAAAATATATATCTCCTTCCCCGGTTCTACCGGGAAGCGCTCAGTTTCCGGGATATCCTAACCAAGCTTCTCAATCTTCTAGTTCAGAAAAATCGAATAAAGCTGCTGCCTTCCTTTAAATACGCGCAAAAAAGTCCCGTACAACTGGCAAAATTTTGTCTTTGCTCTGTATCTTTTATTTGCTTGACTTTTTGAGCAACTTGTGCTAGTAAATCTGGGAGCGAGTCTAAAAATAGGGTGTAGGGAACGGGATTTGATCGCCAATACCGCATCAGATTATACTTCATCTTTATGAGAAAAGCTGTATGAAGACAGGCACTGATGCAAAAGGGAGAATAAATAATCAGTCTTTAATAACCGGATTTAGGATAATGACCCTACCAGCCTAAAAATAGCAAAAAACCCGGCGGGAAAATTTCCCCACCGGGTCAAAAAGGCAAAAGTAAAGAATTATTTCTGATCGGCCTTTTTGCTTGACTTATCACCCATTTTGTACTTACGCAAGAAGCGATCGACCCGGCCTTCCGTATCGATCATCTTCTGGGTTCCCGTATAAAAAGGATGATTACCCGACCAAACCTCCACATGAATTTCTGGTTTGGTCGAACCCACCGTCATCACCAGTTCACCATTACAGATCACCTTAGCTTCCGGATACCAAGTAGGATGAATTTTTTTCGGCATAATAAACCTCTCTATTAACCTAACGTTTCGAGTATTGAGGCGCTTTGCGCGCTTTGTGAAGACCGTATTTTTTCCGTTCCTTCGCCCGGGGATCCCGAGTCAGATAACCTTCACTCTTGAGGGGAGGACGATTTTCCGGCGCTAATTGACATAAAGCTCTAGCGACACCCAATTTCACCGCGTCCGCTTGGCCGGTCAAACCACCGCCCTCGGCCTTAACAATGATATCATACTCGTTTTCCAGTCCCAAAGTCTCCAGAGGAGCCTTAATCGTCTGGATATAGGTGGGAATGCGGTTAAAATGGGTTTCTCCATCGCGACCGTTAACGGTAATGGCCCCCGTCCCCGGCACGAGACGCACGGAAGCGACCGCCGATTTGCGTCGTCCCGTTCCCCAATAAACTACCTTATTTTTACTGTCCGTGGCTTGCATTGACTTAATTTCCTCCTGCGGGAATCGTATTAATCGCTAAAACTTCCGGTTGTTGTGCCTGATGGGGATGTTCCGCACCGGCATAAACTTTCAGTTTCGTGAACAATTTCCGACCTAAGCTATTTTTCGGGAGCATTCCCTTAACAGCGTGTTCGATAATCCGTTCGGGAATGCGTTTTTGCAGTTTATCGAAGCTTTCTACCTTCATACCACCCGGTCTGCCAGAATCGCGGCGATAAACTTTCTGTTGGCGTTTTTTGCCCGTCACCGTCACTTTTTCGGCGTTAATAACAATGACAAAATCCCCCGTATCCAGATGGGGGGTGAAAGTGGCTTTATTTTTGCCCCGTAGAATCATAGCGATCTCGGTGGCCAGACGACCTAGACGCTGATCGGCCGCATCAATGACGTACCATTTCTGCTCTAGAGTCTCTAAATTTGGTAGAGGTGTTTTGTTCATGGTGAGTTTGCCTTGGTTTACAAAAATAATTTTTTTTATTGCCGACCTGGGTGTTGGGGGGGTAGAGTTTTCGGGTTTTAGGGTTTTCGGGTTTTAGTTGAAATTCCCCCATTACCCTATTCCCCTATCCCCTCTGCTCGGAAATAATAAAGAGGCTGAGTCTCGAACCAGACGCTATCGGCAAAGGGAAAATCGGCGTAACCCACCCGCAGTAAACATAGTCCTTTAGCTGGTGCGGCGTATTTGACCAATTCTCGGCGCTGATTGACCCAGATGTCGGTAAAGTTTTCTAGCGATCGCTCACCAGTTCCCACCTCCACCAACATTCCCACCAATAGGCGCACCATCCCGTACAAAAAGCCATTGGCTTGAATTTCCATCTGTACAAACGGCCCTTGACGGTAGCATTCCACCCCTTGTACTTCTACCCAGGAATGGTCACGACTAGAGTTAGCACGGTGAAAGGCGGCCAGATGGTGCTTACCCAATAGAGGCCGTAGAGACCTGGCCATCAAATCGGCATCGAGGGGACGATGGTAGTAGTGCCAACTAAAGGGGCTAACAAATAGATTGGGGATGGGGTCGGTATAGAGGGTGTAACGATAACGTCGCCAGAGGGCCGAGAAACGGGCGTGCCAGCGATCGGGAACCCGGCCCGAGGCCCGAATGACGATATCGTCATCTAGCCGAGCATTGAGAATCTTGGCCCAATGGGAAGGTGGGATCGGACTCTGCTGCTCGAAATGGGCAACTTGGGCGGCGGCGTGAACACCGCTATCGGTACGTCCGGCCCCGTGCAGAGTGACGTCATGACCGAGAATATCGGCCAGAGCCTTCTCGATTTCTTCCTGCACGCTCCTGTGATGGGGTTGCCGTTGCCAACCGTGGAAATTAGTTCCCACATACTGGATAACTAGGGCGATCCGCGACTGGTGGCAAGCTGTCATCTTTACATCAGTTCGATAATCGCCATGGGGGCATTATCCCCGCGACGGCGCAGGGTACGCACGACCCTGGTATAACCGCCGTTACGACCGCCATAACGGGCTTGTGCGCCTTCAAAGAGGGCGTGAACCAGTTGTTTATCGTAGATGTAGCCCATAGCTTGGCGACGGGCGCTCAGGGAACCGTCTTTAGCTAGGGTGATAATGTGGTCTACCTCTGCTCGCACCGCTTTCGCTTTCGCTAGGGTGGTGGTGATCTGACCGTGGCGAATTAGCTGGGTGGCCAAGCTGCGCAGCAGTGCCTTTCTTTGGTCAGCCGGCAGACCCAATTGAGGCACTTTACATCGATGTCTCATGGTATTTTCCTGGAATTGGGTTTACTTGCTTTTTTCTTGGGGTAGGGTGATGCCTAACCGTTTTTGTAGGGCTTCAATGACTTCTTCAGCCGATTTCTGCCCAAAGTTTTTGATTTCTAAGAGATCTTCTTGGCTGTAATCGAGGAGGTCGGCTACGGTGTTGATCTGCGCTCGCTTCAGGCAATTGTAGGCGCGCACGGATAATTGTAGTTCCTCGATCGGAATTTGGTTTTCTTGGTTGATCTCTTGGTCGTCAAAGTTACCGGAAGATTCGAGGGCGTTGAGATCCTTGAGCGGGTTAAAGAGATTAACTAGCATATCGGCCGCTTGGGAAAGGGCTTCTTTGGGGTTAATGCTCCCGTTTGTCCAAATTTCCAAGAGCAGACGATCTCTAGCTTGACCGCTTTCGGAACGGATATCTTCGACGCTGTAGTTGACTTTGGTTACGGGCATAAAAATCGAGTCGATTTGCAGAAAGTCTAGCGAAGTGGCTTCTTCTTTACTGCGATCAATCGCCCGATAGCCTTTGCCTTTTTCCACGCGAAATTCCATCTCTAGCTTCGCCCCTTCGGCTAGGGTAGCGACGTACTGATTGCGATCGACTATCTCGACTTCTGAGGGTAAATCGAATTGTGCCGCCACTACCGTCGCCGGTCCAGTTGCCACTAAACGCCCGATCTGGGTTTGATTGGTGTAGCTTTTGAGGATGATTTCTTTCATGTTGAGCATGAGTTCCATCACGTCCTCGCGTACTCCCTGGACGGTGGCAAATTCGTGATTGACTCCCGCGATCCGCAGGGCCGTCACGGCCGCCCCTTCCAGATTGGAAATGAGAATCCGTCTCAGGGCATTACCTACGGTCGTACCCTGGCCTCTTTCCAGAGGCTCTAGTACGAATTTACTGTACTGACTCTGATTCTTGTAAGTTTTTGCTTCTACACACTCGATTTGAAATTGCGCCACCGATTGACCTCCCTTGTTCAGTTATCAGTTATCAGTTATCAGTTATCAGTTTTCTCTAGCGTTCAGCATTTAGCGTTCAGCGTTCAGTTTTTTGCTCAGATGGTCTTTGACGACCCGATTCTCCTGCTGATGCGCCAAAAGCTAACGGCTGCCGGCCTCAAGATCCCTGTCACCTGAAAAAGCTGTTCACTGTTTACACTCTCCGGCGTTTGGGAGGACGACAACCATTGTGGGGGATGGGGGTCACGTCCCGGATCAGGGTGATTTCTAATCCTGCTCCTTGCAGGGCCCGGATTGCGGTTTCCCGTCCTGCCCCAGGGCCGCTAACCATCACCTCTAGTTGACGCATTCCCTGTTCGATCGCTCGGCGGGCGGCGTTATCGGCGGCGGTTTGGGCGGCGAAGGGGGTTCCTTTTTTAGCTCCTTTAAAACCACTCGATCCCGCCGATGCCCAAGAGATCACATCGCCTTTGGTATCGGCGATCGTGACAATGGTATTGTTGAAGGTCGATTGAATGTGAGCGACTCCGGTAGGAATATTTTTCTTCTGTTTTTTTGGTCCGGTTTTTTTGGTTGGTCGCGCCATAGTTTTTCTTGATTGGGGGATATCGCAATGAATAAAAAATTATTTCTTGGAGGGGGCTTTTTTCTTCCCTGCCACTGTCACCCGACGACCGCGACGGGTCCGCGCATTGGTTCGCGTCCGTTGCCCGCGCACGGGTAATCCTAGCCGATGCCGACGACCTCGATAGGTGCCGATATCGGCGAGGCGTTTGATGTTCATCGCCTCCCAGCGTCTCAAATCCCCCTCGATTTGATAATTTGTTTCGATATAAGTCCGTAGCGCCGCCACGTCTTCATCGCTGAGATCCTTGACCCGAGTGTCAGGGTTAACACCCGTCGCGGATAAGACTTCTTGGGAACGCGATAGACCCACTCCGTAGAGGTAGGTCAGGGCGATTTCCACACGCTTATCGCGAGGTAGGTCTACACCAGCTATCCTTGCCACGCTTTTTCTTTCTCCCTATGAACGATTTTTTTTCCAAAAACGACTACAATTAACGGTAACGATTCTCTGCCCCAAGACAGTGACTTTGGTGGGTTAACCTTGTCTCTGCTTGTGTTTGGGGTTAGAACAAATTACCATGACTCGACCGCGCCGACGGATGACGCGGCACTTTTCACACATTTTTTTGACAGACGCTCTAACTTTCATGCCTAACTATTCTGGCAACACTGCAAGCTTACTATTATATCAGATTTCTTTTACTCGTGTCACCTATTTTTTAAAAATAAATTTGGCCGCTTATTAGGCTTTTTGGCTTCTCTGCCCCTATTTGTCACTATTTTTTTTGATTTTTCAGGCGATAGGTAATTCTGCCTTTGGTTAGGTCGTAGGGGGTCAGTTCCACTTTGACTCGATCGCCGGGGAGGATTTTGATATAATTACGGCGGATTTTGCCGGATATATGGGCTAAGACGTTGAAACCGTTATCTAAATCCACCCTAAACATGGCGTTGGGCAAAGATTCGGTGACGGTTCCTTCCATTTCAATTAGATCTTGTTTAGACAAAGTTAATTCCTCAATTTCACTAGAGACAATTTAACGACAGGCAGCAGCAACCGTGCTGTTAGCGCAATTTCCCCAGTATAGCTTATCAGTGATCACTGATCGGATGTGAGTTTTCAGTTCACTGATTACCGTTTACCGATCACAGCCAAAAAGCTCCCGACGCCATATTCGGTCATTATGGCATAAATTTATGGTTTTATGAAAGATTGAATCAATTCATCGCATTTTCACTACTATGAACGGACAGAAAAAATTCCTCAAGCTCCCTCTCTGCCCAGCAATGCTCTAAAGTTGATAAATATCAATTTAACAAAAACTCAAAGCCTTAGTATACAAGCTTTACAAGCATGAGTTGTTGATAGTTTTACATAACAGGTTCGGTAGAGCCGTAATTAATTTGTAGATAGCCGTAGGACAAGATACCTGTACTACCTTACCAAGTCCTCAGTCGAAAGTTTTCATCATTAATAATCTCCACTGTATCCCCAGAAGGTTTAATCACAAATAGTCCTTTATTATAGGCATAACGGTCTATACCTTCGTCAATTTCAATACCAGCGACTGCA
>NZ_SFBY01000084.1:0-15787 GCF_007095505.1 Microcystis sp. M_QC_C_20170808_M3Col | reverse complement strand
ACTTAAACTAATAAAACGGAGAGCCTATGGCTTTAGAAACTTTCGGAATTTTTGGGTTAGAAGTATGTTGTCTTGGCATCTTGTCTGTTGATTTAGCATAAAGGGTAACGAAGAGCCCCGCAGAGTAACTAATATAAACATCTGAATGATTCACTACTTCTTCTATTAATGTTGACACTACTTGTGGATTACTAATTTTACCTAAAGTTACTGCTGCATAAATTCTGAAATCCCCATCTGAATTTTTAATCGTCTCGATTAAAGCCGACACTACTGCTGAATTGTTAATCTTACTTAACGCTTCTACTGCATTGTTTCTAGTTTTCACATCATTGAGTGCTGTAATCAAAGCTTGTATTGTTTCCGAATTACCAATACCAATTTCACCTAGAGCTTTTACCCCCCAAAATCTGACATATTCTTCAGAATCATACAGTATTGAAATTAAAAAGGGTAAAGCTAAAGATTGCTTTTTGTTAATTTTTCCTAAAATTATTGCTAGATTATCTCTGAACCAATCTGAATAATTTAACGCCCGAATAATAGCCGGTAATACTTCGGGATTGCCAATTTCTCCTAATGCTTTTAATGCCCAACCTCTGAATTGTTCTTTTTTATACAAAGAGAATTTAAAATTTAGTATAGGTTTACGTTCTCTCTTTATTTCTTTTATATCGTCTTCTGCATAACCTTTAATTCTATTTTCCGAATCATCCAATGCTGCACTTAAAGCAGGTATCGATTCAGGATTGCCGATTTCACCTAACAATTCTGCTGCACTATATTTAGTATCTCTGCCATACCAAGGTGAATCTTTAAGTGCGTTTTCTAATCGTCTTCTCATCAAGGGAAAAGTCTTCCCTAATGTCACCATTGTCTTCTTGATATACTCTAAACTAAAATCACGCTGCCACACCTGATAAAGCTTATCGACTATCTGATTAATCAGAGAATCTTGAATATTTTTACTTTCCGCCAGACAGTTACTAGCCAGTATTAACAAAGTCGCAAAAACATCATCTTTTTCCTGTAAAATTGCTTCCAATAAAAGACTAGCATCAGACATCATCCCGGCTAACAAAATAATCGTCTCATGCCAATCATGATCCCAGAAATGCGCCTTGACTAACGCAATTCCATCCTCTTGATTTTTCTTTATCCGTTGATGAAGATAACAAGCAGTAAAATACTCCTGGAAAGTGCGATGTAAGAATAGATATTGATCGCCTGTTTCATGAAACTTCTGAATAATCCCATCTTCCTCGCACAACTCTCTCATTAATTCATCACTATTTGATGGCCGGAAAATTGTTGATACTTCTTCATGGTGTAAATATCTTTCTAAAACATTATAAAAGTCTTTTTTTTGAAAAATAAAAATTTCTTCTTCTCGACAAGATAACTGATAAGCCACAATCTCTAATAATATGATCTTCGCTATCTGCTTTCCGTCTGATACTGATACTAGCTTTCTATTTTCTACCCAATCACGCAGCATATAATCAACTGCTTGTCTATACACTTCATTACGTTTTGCTGGTAAAATTAAATCTTGAGTTTGATAGAGACTACAAATCAAAGAAAGCAATAAAGGATTTTGTGCTAACCCCTGAATTTGCGGTTTATTTTTCAACTCCTCAATTAAACCTTCTGCTGATACCAAATCATTCTCTAGATAATCTTCCGCATTGACAAACCAGGTTTTGATATATTCAGCTATTTTTTTGTCAGTAAAGGGAACAATTTCTACCTCTTTAACTTCCCCTAAAAATTTGCCACTATAACCCACAATGCGAGAAGTTAGATAAATTTTACAAGGAGAATCATATAAAAAATGCTTAAGTTTTGTATTTGTATTTAGCTTATGTAGTTGTACGGAAGAAACTTCATCTAAAGCATCTAAAAATAAGACACATTTTCCCTGTTTTAGCTTTTCTTTGACAATAGACTCAATCTGAAAACTTTTATCAATTAACTGAGATATTATGTTAATAATATCATCATTTTTTTCTGCTAATTTATTTGCTAACTCAGATAGCCGAAAATACAAAGGAAGAATCACATCCTTAACCTTAACCTTCTCCCGATTGTTTAAGAATGGTTGAGGAGTATTAACACCTAACTTCCCTAATTCTTCCCTAGCAATTTTTAATGCTTCCATCCTTAAAAGGGTTGATTTACCCATCCCAGGATCAGCAAGAATCATCATTTTGTTGTGTTTATCTTTGGCTTCTTTCCAATCAACTTGTACTCTTTTATTTTCTTCCCGTTGCTGTTCCTCTGTAAAACCTTTTAAGGCATAAATTTTCTTTAATATTCCCTCATCACCTGCATAAGCTTGCCATGTTTCAATCTCATGGTTATAGCGTCTTTCTAAAGTAACTTCAATAGGAATATATTGCTTTAATAACGAGATTTTTTGACGAGTATGAAAGAATTGAAGATATTGAAATTCATCTTGAATTTTCTCTAAAAATCGACAAACAGCATTCTTGGTAGGTTCTAACCCCAGTTTATCTAAAATATCTAAAATATTATCCCACCGAATTACATAACTTTCATCAGTTTTACTGGATTGAATAACTCCTAAAACTCCTCCTAATTCTTCCGAAAAAACAGCACCTCCGCTTGTACCCCTGTCAACCTTAGCATTAATTCGACTAGCCAAAAAATTCGATTTATCAGTAGGCAATTTGTTCCAAGTATTATCATATTCAAGCTTATAATTAGGATAAGTCGAAAGCACATTTAAAGGCGCACTAACAGCAATTTTATCGGCATTCACATCAAATCCTTCTGGAAAATTCTTCTCTTTTTCTCTAGGAAATCCATAAACCGTTACGGAATTTAACACATCTTCAAAATTAACAATTTTTACGGGTGTAGCATTCTCAATCTCAATCTTAAGAATAGCAATATCAACTTCTGGATTAGAATATTCTTGATACCATTGAGCTGCGTATTCTTTCCCTTGATAATTTACTCTTAAAGAGGGTAAAAGATAGATAACATGATGACAAGTAATGAGATAACCATCTTCTCGAATAATAAACCCAGAACCCACCGTATCCCCTTTTTCATTGAGGATTTTAACCATTGATTCTTGTAGATAGTCGAGATTAGATTTAGTCATTATTCTTCACTTAAATTAAAATCAATGCGTTGATAAATATCCAGCAATGACATTTGAAAATCTACAGAATAAAACCTTAAAGCATCCTTGTCTGATTCAGAGGCTTTAAACAACCATTCCCCATTATTATGTTGATAAAACTGCTCAACATAATAACGGTATTGATCAATCAAAATATATTCTTTAAACTCAGGAATTGAGCGATAAAACTTAAACTTATCAGTGCGGTCATAATCTCTAGTTGATTTCGATAAAACCTCGACAATGATTAACGCATTAGTTACAGTGTTTGTGCCTTTTCCTTCATATAATGGTTTGTCTTTAATCACCATGACATCAGGATAAGTATAAAAGCGATAACTTGGCATCCATAACCGTACATCACTCATCAAAACCCAATAATCTTGATTGTTAATATTAGCTGGAAAATTCCTACAGAAATTTAAAGCAATTAGATTATGATTGGTAGTTGCTCCTACCATTGGAGTAATTTCTCCATCTAGATATTCATTTTTGTATTCTGCTGTTTCTTCTAGGCGACAGTATTCTTCAGGTGTGTAATAGCGTTTTTCGATTTGAACTTGCATACTAACCTCCCTTATCTTGGTTAAATTGCCATTCAATAGCAACTTTAATATTAGCTTGTGCTGAACCTTTTGTCACCAAAGGAATCCCCGTTTCACCCCCAACTTGTAACCCAAATTCTAAAGTAACCTTACTGGGTGGATTGGCTTGGGAAACTCCCTGTTTTATCGAAGTTAATAACAATTGTGCATATTCATTAACAATATTAGTAACTCCTGCTTGAAAATTTTTTGTTCTTTCTTCTATATCCTCGAAAAATCCTACTGCTTGCAATTGCTCGCTATCACTTTCTTCGTACTGCATATAAATTTTTGCGCCATCGGAGGCTTGTATTTCTGTGGTTTTTATTGACATTTTATCCTAACCTCAATTTGTGGTAATTTAGCAGGGTAAGCGCATCTAAAAATGTAGCAAATTATACAGACATCTAAGACAAGTAATAGGGTGTAGGCAAGGGGCATGGCAAATTTTCAGCCTTCCTTGTCTGAATCTGGCTGCTAGGAGATAATTCCTCTTGTTCCCCTAGACACCAGAATTGCTCATGTCCAAAGGATTTGCTCCCACGCTGACTCAAGGAAAGAACCGTCCGAAAACTCTGGAAGCTCAAGCTCTGAGTCAGCGACCTGATTGTTTTCATGGTTGATTTGACATTTTCTGGAGGCTTTTTCTGAGATTATTTTATACTCAATTGAATTGTGGCTAAAAGCTGATGGCGATAAAATATTAGTATTTCTTATCTAATTCTCTGTTCCCGCCGAAAAGCGATCGCTAGTGGGAAAATTTAATTTGACTGGAGCGTATAACACCCATTTCCCCACACAGATCCCTAGAGAGCGTTTCTCATAAAGATGAAGTATAAGCTAATTCGCTATCGACGATCGACTCCTACCTGACCATTAAGATAACTGTGATAAATAATTATGAGAAAATAAATCTCCATACTTAATTTTCTCGTGGCACAATAGAGACAAAGTATAAAAAACTTAACAATAAGGAGAGTTTCGATGGTTGCTACACCAGTCAAAACAAAACGTCTCACCGTGCAGGTGGCCGATCTCACCGCAGACACTACTGCTATTCGCTCCCTCGATTGGGATCGCGATCGCTTCGATATTGAATTCGGATTACAAAACGGTACGACTTATAATTCCTATCTGATTCGTGGGGAAAAAATCGCCCTTGTGGATACCTCTCACGAAAAATTCCGTCAACTATATTTGGATAATCTCAACGGATTAATTAACCCCCAAGAAATCGATTATTTAATTATCAGTCATACCGAACCCGATCACAGTGGTTTGGTCAGAGATATATTGCAACTTGCTCCCAATATTACCGTCGTTGGGTCGAAAGTAGCAATTCAGTTTTTAGAGAATTTAGTTCATCATCCTTTTCAACGTCAACTGGTCAAAAATGGCGATCAGTTAGACCTAGGTAACGGTCACATTCTCGAATTCGTTAACGCTCCTAATTTACACTGGCCCGATACTATTTTTACCTACGATCACGGTTCGGGAATTTTATTTACCTGTGATGCTTTTGGAATGCACTACTGTTCCGATGATCTTTACGATGAGCAATTAAGTGCTATTGAACCGGATTATCGTTTCTATTATGAATGTTTAATGGCTCCTAATGCTCGTTCCGTACTAGCGGCGATGAAACGGATGGAACCCTTGGGTAATATTAATCTCGTGGCTAATGGTCATGGACCGGTATTAAAACATAATATTACCGAATTATTAAGCCATTATCGTGATTGGAGTCAGGCACAAACTAAGGCAGAAAAAACCGTCGCTGTTTTCTATATTTCCGACTATGGTTATAGCGATCGCCTCTGTCAATCTATTGCCAAAGGTATTACTAAAACTGGTGTGGCTGTAGAAACTCTAGACCTGAAATCCGCCGATCCCCAAGAGGTAAAAGAATTAGCTTCTTCCGCGGTGGGAATCGTCATCGGTACTCCCCCCGTTTCTGGTATTCATGCCCAAGAAATTACGGGGAATCTAGGCACAATTCTCGCCTCGGTTAACCCCAAGCAATACCTCGGAATGTTTGAATGTCAAGGGGGTGATGATGAACCGATTTTACCTCTATTTAATAAGTTTCTCGAAGTTGGCTTAACCAAAGCTTTCGATCCCATTCGTAGCTCGGAAACTCCTAACGAGAGTCTCTATCAACGCTGTGAAGAAGCGGGGACAGATATGGGACAACTATTAACCCAAGAGGTAAAAGTTAAACAAAGAAAATCCCTCGATACTGACCTTGATAAAGCCATCGGACGGATTAGCGGTGGTTTATATATTATTACCACCAAGAAAGGAGACAGAAGCGGGGCAATGGTCGCTTCTTGGGTGACTCAAGCAAGTTTTGATCCTCCCGGTTTTACCGTTGCTGTGGCCAAAGATCGGGCGATCGAGTCTTTACTGCAAGTGGGGGATCAATTCGTTTTAAATATTCTGGAAGAAGGCAATTATCAAACCCTGATGAAACACTTTTTAAAACGTTTCGGACCTGGGGAAGATCGTTTTGCAGGAGTCAATACTCGCACCGCTAATAATGGTTCCCCAATTTTAGCCGATGCCCTCGCTTATTTAGAATGTGAGGTAGTTAGTCGTATGGAATGTGCTGACCACTGGATTGTTTACAATAAAGTCACCGATGGTCGCGTTTCTCAACCTGATGGTTTAACGGCTGTTCACCATCGCAAAGTCGGTAATTATTATTAGGATTCTTGCTTGATTTGACTGGTTGAGAAAATACAGATCAAGATGCTTGATCTCAGCTTTTGAGATTGTTTAACCTCTCAACCAGTTAGTCAGCTTTTTCCAGTGATCAGTAAACAGTGAACAGTAATCAGTGAACCGAAAACTCATACTAAATCCGTTGAGTATAGGCTACATATCAGGAGAGGCACTCATGCAAGAGGCACTCATGCAAAACGGAGAATAAATAATCAGTTTTTAATAACCAGATTTAGTATCACATCTGATCACGGATTACTTAGGGTTTGCGGCAAAAAGTTTTTCGGTGGGGGTAGGGTGTGGGGTGTGGGGTGTGGGGTGTAGGGTGTAGGGTGTAGGGTGTGGGGTGTAGGGTGTGGGAAGTATAAATAAAAATAATCTCCTGTCTCCTGACTACTAATTACTGACTACTAATTACTGATAACTGATAACTGATAACTGATAACTGATAACTGATAAATGATAACTGATAACTGATAACTGATAACTGATAACTGATAACTGTTCCTATTGACTAATACCCGCAGATTTAAGGGCTTTTTCCATTAAAATTACATGGGTACTGCTTTCCTGTCCCTGGTTGGCAGCACGACGCTGAATATAACTGCCGTCGGATTGTAATTCCCATGCTTGCCGGTTATCTGACAACATGATACCGAGAATTTCTTCCAGTTCCTTGGCGATCGCTGGTTCATCGATGGGTGTCACTGCTTCCACGCGACGAGTCAGGTTCCGCGTCATCCAATCGGCGCTACCAATATAAACCTCCTCCTGACCACCATTGTAGAAGTAAAAAATGCGGGAATGTTCCAAAAAGCGGCCGATAATGCTAATTACTCGGATATTTTCGCTTACTTCCGGCAATCCGGGCCGTAAACAACAGATCCCACGAATAATTAAGTCAATCTGCACGCCAGCACGAGAAGCGGCGTATAAGGCTTCTATAATCGGTTTATCGACAAGAGAGTTCATTTTTGCGACAATGCGCCCCGTACCGCCATTTTTACAGTTTTTGACCTCGCGATCGATCATTGCTAACATCCGTTTTCGCAAACTCACCGGGGCAATTAAAAGTTTGCGGTAGGATTGCTGACGGGAGTATCCGGTCAGAAAGTTAAATAAATCGGTGATATCTGCCCCTAAATCCTCGCGACAGCTAAGTAGGCCTAAATCAGTGTATAATTTAGCCGTTTTTGGGTTATAATTACCCGTGCCAATATGGAAATAACGACGGATTTTATCCCCTTCTTTTCTGACCACTAAAACCACTTTCGTATGGGTTTTAAGACCAACTAAGCCATAAACAACGTGAACTCCGGCTTGTTCGAGCTTTTTCGCCCAAGTAATGTTATTTTCCTCATCAAAGCGGGCTTTTAGCTCCACTAACGCCGCTACCTGTTTACCATTTTCCGCCGCTGCAATCAGGGAATTGACAATCGGGGAATCTCCGGAAGTGCGATACAAAGTCATTTTAATCGCTAAAACATGGGCATCATGGGCAGCCTGGGCGATAAACTGTTGTACTGAGGCACTAAAGGAATGGTAAGGGTGATGAACGAGAATATCGTTATTGCGAATTAAAGTAAAAATATCTTCGCCATCCTGTTCTAGGATCCCGTCTTCGTTACCGTCAACTATTTCTCGCAATCCCTGTAAAACCGGTGGGGTGACAGGATTCCAAGGCGTATCTTTCAGTTCGGGACAGGGTAAAGACATAAAATAAAATAAATCTTTGTGTCCCAGCAGTCCATCCACATCGTAAACATCGATCTCCTTAAGTCCCAGATCGCGCATGATCCGGTTTTTAATATTGCTAGGGGTAGAACTGTGAATTTCCAGACGTACTGCCGATTTACCTATGCCGCGCTTGCGTACTTCTTCCTCGATCGCTAATAATAAATCATCGGCCTCATCTTCTTCGACGGAGATATCGGCGTTGCGCGTCACCCGAAAAGGATAACATTCTTGAATGATCATGCCGGGGAAAAGTGCCTCTAAATTGTGCATTACCACCTGTTCGAGCGGTACTCCGGTCCAAATCGAAGCTTTTCCGTCTTGGTGGCGTAATTCTTTGGATAATGCCAGAAAACGGGGGAAAACCTGCGGTACTTTCACCCTGGCAAATAGTTCTTTATCGGTGTCGGGATCGCGAACGACTACGGCTAAATTGAGACTAAGATTAGAAATATAGGGAAAAGGATGACTAGGATCCACCGCAAGGGGAGTTAAAACGGGGAAAATATTTTGTTCAAAGTAATCATGGAGATAATTGCGCTGTTCTTGATGTAAATCCACATAGTTAATCAGATGAATTCCCTGTTCTACTAACAGATTTTTCAGGGTGTATTCAAAAAGGTGATCCTGTTGCTGGACAAGGGGACGCAGACACTTACTTATCTCGGTTAGCTGTTCCGAGGCAGTCCTGCCATCGGCACTTAAAACGGCTACATTTGCTTCTACCTGTTGTTTAAGAACTGCCACCCGTACCATAAAAAATTCGTCGAGATTGGCACAAAAAATGGCGGTAAATTTTAATCTTTCTAGTAGGGGAGTCCGAGGATCAAGTGCCTCATGAAGCACGCGATGATTAAATTCTAACCAGCTTAATTCTCGGTTAAAGTAATATTGCGAATCTTTAAGATCGATTTCGGAAGTTACGCTAGGAGCTTTAGTCATAGAGTCTAATATCCAAATAGTAGATTAAACAGTTAGAAAGAAGCCACTTAAGCCTAAATTTGACTATTTTGGGCGTTTTTTAGGCTACATTGCCCCAGATTAACCAAAGTTACCCCGATTATCTTGGATGCTAATCCTACTGATTCTAGCCTGACCGGGGAAAAAATCAATTTATTAAAAGGTTAAGAAATCAATCCCGACCGCTCAAGGTTAAATTAATCTTTCGGTGAAATTAGAGTTCAAGGAAGAAGAATAGGCATAATTTGCTGAGAATATCGTCTTTAAAGCCTTGCTTTGATTATAACACAAAGTCGAGCCGATTTGTTAAATATATCATCTCAAACTTAAGGCAATAAGCCGAATCAGAATATTTGATAAGGATGATGATTAGATTGCCAATTAATCATTAGTGTATATAGGGATTGCTGAAAAAGTACGGGCGAAGCATTCGGGCAATAACCTATCGGTGAAACCGTAGATTTTCTATCCGAATGCTTCGCCCCTACAGGACGCGGGCTGATGAAGTGCCTACATTTCACATTTATTCAGCAAGCCCTAATTAATTCGTCAATATTTATTGACAGCTTCTCTTTGTCAATCAACTTACCAAACTTTAATCCTTAAAACTTTAAATCCAACTTATTTTTCTTAAAGTCCAGAAAACGGGTTTCTAAATAGGCGTTTGCCGAAAACGGGTTTCTCAAAGAAAACGGGTTTCTAAATAGTTTCTCGAAGAAACCCGTTTTCTAGGTGACTTAGAAGGAGAGCTTAGATACTTAAACAAAGAAATTACCCACTGTAATGTTCCCTAAAGCTGGTAAAGTGCCAGTAAATCCAGTGATATTTATTAATAAATCATTGCTGGATTGGAAGCCAGCCGTGCTATCATTAATAACGAGGTAAGTTCCAGCTATTGCACCAGTTGTTACTTGCACTAAGGCGGCACTATTAACCCCTAATTCTTGATTACCTGTAGTGGCTCCATTGGCATCAGTAAATACTTGATTGATTAAATTCTGTAAAGTGGTGACAGTGCTATTAGCAGCACGACTGAAACTACTAGGCGCATTCATAGGTAGTCCACCTTGAGTTAATAAGTCGATTTTATCACTATTGATGGCAAAATCTGTGATGCGATCGCTTGTTGATATGGTAGATTGGCCAAATTGGAAGATGAAAGTATCTGCACCTAAACCACCGGTTAAATTATCAATTCCCGCACCTCCATTGATTTGATTATTGCCACTATTTCCGGTGATATTATTGTTACTGGCGTTACCCGTACCGTTAATATTATTACTGCCAATTAGTCTGAGGTTTTCCACATTGTTGGGTAGGGTGCGAGTGAGACTGGTTTGCCAAGTATCAGTAATGATAACTTCTCCTATTCCTCCTTCGGGATTGATGGTAGCATTAACCGGATTGGAGAGGGTGACGGTGAAGACTTCATCGGCTTCATTAAGGTTATCATTGAGGATGGGAATGCTAATAGTAGCGGTGGAAGTATTAGGTGCAATGGTGATAGTTCCGGTTTTGCTAGTGTAATCTACATTGGCGGTAGCATCAATGGGTCCAGTGGTATAGTTGAAGGTAATTGGTTGCGGGTTGGGGTTATCAACTGTGACGGTGAGGATGGCATTATTATCTAAGCCTTCGACCACGGTAATATTATTGATGGAGAGTTGGGAAAAGTCGTCATTATTAATTGTCCCCGTCACTGGGGTAGTTGTCCCAACTGTATAACCTGTCCCAGAAGCAAGAGTTAAAATAACGGTTTCGTCACTTTCTACTATTGTGTCAGCAGTGGGGTCAACTGTTACGGTAGCAGTGGATGAACCAGCAGCGAAGGTGACTGTATTGTTAGTCCCTGTACGAGTGTAGTCGGTATTAAGAGTCGCTGTCCCTCCCAGGGTGTAATTGACGGTTAAGGGATTAGTGGTTACTCCGTTGCGGGTGAAGGTATAGACTAAGTTGCTTGTCCCGTCTTCGGTAACGCTTGCGGGGGAAACTGCTAGGGTGACACTGGTATCATCATTGGTAATTGTTCCCGTGGCTGCGTTGGGAGTACCTACGGTATAACCTGTCCCGGCAGCGAGGGTTAAAGCGACGGTTTCGTTACTTTCTACTATTGTGTCAGCAGTGGGGTCAACAGTTACGGTAGCAGTGGATGAACCAGCAGCGAAGGTGACTGTATTGTTAGTCCCTGTACGAGTGTAGTCGGTATTAAGAGTCGCTGTCCCTCCGAGGGTGTAATTGACGGTTAAAGGATTAGTGGTTACTCCGCTACGAGTGAAGGTATAGACTAGATTTGTTGTCCCATCTTCAGTAACACTACTGGGAGAGACAGCAAGAGTAATACTGGGAGTGACAGGACTATTCGTAATCGTACCCGTCACTGGGGTGGTCGTACCTACTGTATAACCTGTCCCAGAAGCAAGAGTTAAAGCAACAGTTTCATCACTTTCAACTGTGGTATCAGCAGTGGGGTCAATAATGAGAGTGGCTGTACTTGCACTGGCAGCAAAGGTGATGGTTTTTCCGGTTCCGGGTGTTGCACCTGTATAGTCGCTACTGTCAGCAGTACCAGTAATACCATAGTTGACTGTTAAGGCGTTGGTTGTTGCTCCTGTGCGGGTAAAAGTGTAAATCAGGTTGTTAAGTCCGTTTTCTAATACGCTACTGGGTGATACCGCTAGGGTAATGGTGGGTAAAACAACATTATTAATTCCCAAATTTGTAGCCGCAGCATTGATTAAAGAATCACTATGAGTTATGGGCAAATCTTGAGTAATTTCCCAGAAGAATGCACCACCGATTCCAAGTTGTTTGACATAATCAGTTTTCCCCAAAATTGATTGGTTATTTTCGTAGGTGCTAAACACCTTTGTTTGAGAACTATAAATATAGGGAACTTTGGCGCTATTATCCCAGAAAGATTGATAGCCATTTGTCCCCAATAGATTATAAAGCTCCCTATATGTGAGCTCAGAGCTACCAGTACCCTGCTGGAACAGCCCATTGTTGCTACCAGCGTTAACTCCAGTCCAGGTGCGCCCATAAAGTGGAGCGCCTAATACAATATCTGTAGCTGGAACACCAGCACTTAGATAGTGTTGAATCGCCCAATTAGTATTTACTTTAGCCGCGTTGTAGGTGTTGTCATTGGTGCTTTTATACAAAGCTGACTGATGATTTGTTGTGTTCTCCCAAGGTCCGTGGTAGTCATAAGACATGACATTGATAAAGTCCACATAATCGGAAGTTGCTTTCAAATCTTGTGGGCTGAAATCGTAAGGGTTGCTTCCATAATCAGATGCAGATAAGATGTAAGGAGAACCAGAAAGGGCTGTAGTGAGAAGATATTGCTTGCCATCATTTTGAGATGCTTGATTGATTTGTTGGCGCAATTGTGCCAGCAATTGGATGTAATTATTATCCTCATTTGCTTCAGGATACTCCCAGTCAATATCTAGACCATCAAATCCATTAGTCTTCATTAGTTGGATAGCAGACTGAGCAAAGTTTGCCCTAGACTGCACCGTAGCAGCAGCAGCGGAGAAATCATTCTCTGTTCCACCGCCAATGGAAAGCATTATTTTCAGGTTGGGATTTTGAGCTTTAATTTGTTGAAGTTTAGCGATGTCACCTGTTCCTGTTCCATCTTGAGGTAGTTGAACCGTACCATTTGAAGTGACATCAGCAAATGAGTAGAACAAATGTGTAAGTTTATTAAATGTAGCATCTATAGGTGTATTGGAGTTAAGATTCCAAGAGCCTATATATCCACCTAGAATATAAGGGTTATTACCGGAATTATCATCATTAGTAATAGTTCCCGTGACGGCTGCGGTTGTACCAACCGTATAACCTGTTCCTGAAGCGAGAGTTAAAACAACAGTTTCATCACTTTCAACTGTGGTATCAGCAGTGGGGTCAACGATTACCGTCGCAGTCGCTGAACCAGCAGCAAAGGTGACACTGGTGGGGATAGAAGTGTAATCGGTTCCATTGGTTGCTGTCCCCCCAACTGTATAGTTGACAGTTAAAGAATTAGTGGTTACTCCAGTACGGGTGAAGGTATAAATCAGATTTGTTGTCCCGTCTTCAGTAACACTACTGGGAGAAACTGCTAGGGTGACACTGGTATCATCATTGGTAATTGTTCCCGTGGCTGCGTTGGGAGTACCTACTGTATAACCTGTCCCCGCAGCGAGGGTTAAAGCAACAGTTTCATCACTTTCTACTGTAGTATCAGCAGTGGGGTCAACAGTTACGGTAGCAGTGGATGAACCAGCCAGAAAATTCACTGTCCCTGTGGTTGCTGTATAACTGGCTGCACCGGTTTGAGTGTAATCTGTGCTAAAAGTAGCTGTTCCCCCAACTGTATAGTTAGCGGTTAAGGCGCTGGTAGTAGAACCGGTACGAGTGAAGGTATAGACTAAGTTAGTTGTCCCGTCTTCATTGACACTACTGGGAGAAACCGCAAGAGTAACAGTTTGTGGATTGGTAAACTCACTCACATCAATAATTTGCAATCCGCCTTCACGCGCAGCTACATAAGCATAATTACTGACTACTTTCACATCAAAAGCATAGTCATAGTTGTTTTGATAATTACCTTTGATAGTGGGATTAGTAGGGTTGCTGATGTCGATGATTTGCAGTCCACCCCCCCCAGCAGCTAGATATGCGTAATTCCCTACTACTTGTACATCGGTAGCCTCACCAGAACTATAATAATTGCCTTTAAATGTGGGGTTTGTCGGGTTGCTGATGTCGATGATTTGCAGTCCTGAATCATAATCAGCTACATAAGCATAATTCCCTACTACTTCCACATCCCTAGCATTACCGGAAGTATTATAAATACCTTTTAATATGGGGTTGGTAGGATTGCTGATGTCGATGATTTGCAGTCCTGAAAAATAATCAGCTATATAAGCATAATTCCCCACTACCTGTACACCATCAGCAAAACCAGAACTATCATCATAACTGCCTTTTAATATGGGGTTGGTGGGATTGCTGATGTCGATGATTTGCAGTAATGAATCCCCATTAGCCAAATATGCGTAATTCCCCACTACTTGCACATCAACGACTGCACTAAAATTGTCATAATTACCGATGAAAGTGGGGTTGGTGGGGTTACTGATGTTGATAATTTGTAGTCCTGAACTCCCATCAGCTAGATATGCGTAATTCCCCACTACTTCTACATCCCAAGCGCCGTCAGTATCATAATTGCCTTTGAAAATGGGGTTAGTGGGGTTGCTGATGTCGATGATTTGCAGTCCTGAATCATAATCAGCTAGATATGCGTAATTTCCCACTACTTCCACACCAAAAGCCCATCCAGGAGTATCATAATTACCCACTAAAGAAAGAGCAAATACTCCCTCATAAGTCGCTAAAGTCCCTCCAACAAACGCCAAGGAAATATTCAAATCTTGCTCACTTTCAGCGCGAGAAACTATTACCTCTAACTCCCAATCTCCTCCCCATTTACTACTTCCCGTAGGTGTCGCTGAAGCCATCACCGTCGCACCTGTCAACTGATGCAACTTCTCAATAAACTCTGTCCCCGCATCTCCCGCCGCAACCTGACAACCGTACAGTAGGATATGATTAATCTTTGCCCAACTGTGTAACTGTTGGCGGTAATCGTAAATATTTGTTAAATTAAGTTGACAATTTCCCAAATATAAGCATCCCGGCGCACCATGGGAAACCAGGTGAATGGTGGTAATCTGGGGATTTTGTTGTAAAAAAGCGGAGATTTGTTCGATTCCGTCTTGATTGGGAGTGAGAATAACCGTGGCGACTTCTGGAATTACTCCAGCTTGGAGACTTTGATAATCGGCAACACCAGCATCGAGGAAAACTACGGTAGCGGTTAAACGCTGATTTCTCACACTATCCACCCGATTAGCTTGACTCAAGCCATCAGATTGAGCGAAATTGAACAAAACATCGTCAACAGCAGGAAGGCTCGGCAAGAGGGTAGAAGTCATGACATTAACCGCAAAGGATGACTTCGACTATTTTATGCAAAGAATCCCGAATTTTTCAAGGGGGATATAACAAAAATTTACAGAAAACGGGTTTCTTTAAGAAACCCGTTTTCTAAGAAACCCGTTTTCTAGATATTGATTTTTGCCAAAGACTGCTTAAATTCTGCGAGAGAATTAGCGGTAGCTGCTAATTTTAGTAGCTCTTCTAAGATAGTAGGGTTAGTCATTTTGCCGATTATCTCTTCAATTTCTGAAGAAATTTGTCCAAAACGCACAGTTAAAACTGTTTTTATGGCATCACGGCTTTTTTGTAATGCTCCAATTTCCTTACCAATTTCCTTACCAATTTCCTTACCGATTTCCTTACCGCGTTCCATCCCTCGTAACTCCCCAATTTCCTTACCAATTTCTTTACCGCGTTCGATTCCTCGTAACTCCATATTACTCATTAAAGGCATGGTTCTTTCCTCCTCAAATTGTTTGATTTTACTCTCTAAGCGTTCCTGTAATTTAGTTGATAAAGTCATCATATTGTCGATGATTTCAAACAGTTTACTAAGTAAGGTAGGTATTACCCACACTACTTATTTATGATGATACTAAAAGACTTCCTACACTCCTCAAAAGAATTTACT